>DAIETB010000100.1:0-7465 GCA_027345925.1 Sulfuriferula sp. | reverse complement strand
CGCTCGATAATGGCGTCGAGCACTGCGTATTCCGGCAACGAATCCTGATCGGTCTGGTCGGGACGCAACTCCGCGGAAGGCGGCCGGTCGATCACGCGCTGAGGAATCAAGGGTGTGATGGCGTTACGGTATCGGCATAACCGGTAAACCAGCGTTTTCGGCACATCCCGCAACAAAGCGAAACCGCCGGCCATGTCGCCGTACAACGTGGCGTAACCTACGGCCATTTCCGATTTATTGCCGGTCGTGACAACCAACTGACCGAATTTGTTCGATAACGCCATTAATAAAGTGCCGCGCACGCGCGCCTGGATATTTTCTTCCGTCACTCCCGCCGTTTTATCGGTAAATAAGGGTGCCAACTCGTTCAAAAAAAGCTCGAACAAGGATTTGATCGGCAATTCGCTATATTGCACCCTCGCTGTCGCGACCATTTCGCGGGTATCGTCAATGCTCATTCCGGCAGTAAATTCGGAAGGCATCATGACTGCATGTACACGATCTGCTCCCAGCGCATCGACGGCTATCGCCAGAGTCAACGCCGAATCGACGCCGCCCGAGACCCCTATCAATACGCCCGGAAAGCGGTTTTTTTCCACATAATCGCGTAACCCGAGCACGAGCGCCCGATAAACGCTCGATTCGACAGTTACCGGGGGACTAGTCAGCCCTTTGGCGATATCTCTGCCATCGAGTTCCACAAAATACAGCCCGACATCAAAGCACGGAAACTGATGGGTGACTTCTCCCTTCTTATTCATTGCAAACGAACCGCCGTCGAACAGCAATTCATCCTGGCCGCCGACCAGATTGCAATACGCGACCGACATGCCGGTCTCTTTTATCCGCTCGCTTATTTCGGCATACCGCTCTTCGAGCTTGCCGATATGATAGGGCGATGCATTGAGCACCAGCAATACGTCCGCCCCGGCTTGTGCGGCCCGGTCCGGTGCTTCTTCATGCCACACGTCGGCGCAGATATTGACCCCGAAGCGAACCCCGTCCTGCTCGAAAACGCACGCCTCCGTACCCGACGAAAAATAGCGTACTTCATCGAATACAGTATGATTGGGCAGACTGTATTTATGATACGTTGCCAGCGGCACCCCATCGCGGAACACGCTCGCCGCATTGTAACGATGGCTCTGCTGCCGTTGCGGATGTCCGATCACCAGAGTTATCCCCTGCGACAGCGTACAAAGGTGAGCCAGCGCATGCTCGATCTGCGTGTTGAAATCGTCGCGAAACAAGAGGTCTTCGGGCGGATAGCCGGAAAGCATCAATTCCGGCGTAATCAGGATCTGCGCACCGGCCAGCCTTGCCTGTTCGACCGCTTCGGCTATCTTCGCCGTATTGCCGGCAATATCGCCGACCGTTGCATTCAGTTGCGCCAGCGCAATTTTCATGAGCGCATCGCCTGCTGTACGGTAAGCCCCATGTCGGCTGGTGATTCCGCAATACTCACTCCAGCATTGGCTAATGCGCGGATTTTCATGTCCGCCGACCCGTTGCCGGCGGCAATGATGGCGCCGGCGTGGCCCATGCGCTTGCCTTTAGGCGCCGTTTGTCCGGCAATGTAGGCCGCGACAGGCTTGGTGACGTGCTGCTTGATATAATCGGCTGCCTCTTCTTCGCGGGTACCACCGATTTCTCCGACCAGAATGATCGCCGAGGTTTCCGGATCGGCTTCGAACAGCGCCAGGCAATCGATAAAATCCATGCCCTTGATCGGATCGCCGCCTATTCCTACACAGGTACTTTGCCCCAGGCCGAGGCGGGTAGTTTGAAACACGGCTTCATACGTCAGCGTACCGGAGCGCGAAACGATGCCGATTTTACCGCGATGATGGATAAATCCGGGCATGATACCGATTTTGCAGGCATCGGGCGTGATGACGCCGGGACAATTGGGCCCGACCAGTTTTGCTCCGTTTGCGCGTATTGCGGCCTTGACATTGAGCATGTCGCGCACCGGGATGCCTTCGGTAATGCACACGATCAGGCCGATGCCTGCGTCGGCTGCTTCCATGATCGAATCCGCCGCATAATTGGCCGGCACATAAATAACGCTGGCATCCGCGGCTGTTTCCCGCACCGCTGCGCGTACCGTATTGAATACGGGCAGATCGAGATGACGCTGGCCGCCTTTACCGGGGGTCACGCCTCCCACCATTTTCGTGCCGTAAGCGATCGCTTGTCCCGAATGAAACGTTCCCTGCTTGCCGGTAAAACCCTGGCAAATGACTTTAGTATTGCTATCGACCAATATGCTCATGCTGTTGCACCTTGAACTGCGGCGACGGCAAATCGCGCCGCAGCGGTCAAATCGTCGGCCGTAATGACATCCAGACCGCTGGCGGCCAGTATTTGTTTTCCGAGATCCACGTTGGTTCCCTCCAGCCGGACGATAACCGGAACTTGTACGCCCACTTCCCTTATCGCGGCAATAATCCCTTCGGCAATAATATCGCAGCGCATAATGCCGCCGAATATATTTACCAGCACTGCGCGAACCTGAGTGTCGGAGAGGATGATTTTCAAAGCGCTGGCGACTGTCTCGGCGGTCGCGCCGCCGCCGACGTCGAGGAAGTTGGCCGGTTTGCCGCCCTGCAGCTTGATCAGATCCATGGTCGCCATCGCCAGTCCCGCGCCGTTCACCAGGCACCCGATCTCACCTTCCAGCGCGATATAGCTTAATCCGGCTTGTTGCGCAGCTAACTCTTTGCTGTCGATCTGGGTATCGTCGCGCATTTCCAGCAATTTTTTTTGTCTGCCCAATGCATTATCGTCTATCACCATTTTGCAATCCAGCGCGACGATACGGTTATGGGCCGTGATCACGAGCGGATTAATTTCCAGCAAGCTTAAATCGGATTGGACGAAAAGCTCGTATAATGCCAGCAACATGCGATTAAAATCGCTCATCAAAGCAGATGGGAGATCCAGTCCGAATGCCAGGTTCCTGCACTGGAACGGTTGCAAACCTAAAACCGGGTCGCAGCTTTCGCGTAATATCCGGTCAGGGCGAGTTTGCGCTACGTCTTCGATTTCCATGCCGCCCATGCCGGAAGCGATTACCACAACGCGTTCGGCATCGCGGTCGAGCAATAGGCTCAAATACAGTTCGCGCGCGATTTCGAGGCTCTCTTCTACGAGCAATTGTCCGACGCGCTGTCCTTCCGGAGCATTTTGATGCGTCACCAGTTGCGTGCCCAGCAAATCGGCAGCCGCAGCGCGCAAGGCCTCGATCGAGTCGACCAGACGGACACCGCCCGCTTTGCCGCGACCGCCGGAATGGATCTGGGCTTTGACGACCCAGGCATCGCCGCCCAGATAGCCGGTCGCGGCGAGTTCAGCGTGCGCCGGATCCTCCACCACAATTCCGCGCGGCGTATCAAGACCGAATTCGCGTAATAATTGTTTAGCTTGATATTCGTGTAAATTCATTTCTGTAGTCTGCCAGGGTAAAATCCATTAAGTCATCAGGGCAATCGCAAGGTAAACACAGCACCTGAATCGCCCTCTTTATTATGCAATATTAAAGCGCCGCGCCGGTCTTTATTCTTATGCGCTTCCGCAATCATACGGGCAAAAAACAAGCCCATACCAGTTCCGGAATCCGATTTTAGCACCCCCATTGCCAGCGTTTGTTCCAAAACCGGTGGCGGATAGCCTGTGCCATCGTCTTCGACGCTCAGTACCAAGCTGTTTTCCGTGCCGCCAGCACCGATAACTATGCGCTGCCGCGCGTAGCGCAAAGCATTATGCACCGCATTGAGCATTGCCATTTCCAGCAGCTCACGGTCAAAAAACCAGTAATCCGGCATTGCATCTGCGCGGCGTTCGATTATAAAACGGCCGCCAGCCAGCGCTGTCGCTTCCCGGACGAAATCATCGATGAAATCGGCGGGATTATGCGCGATCAGATTGAGTTGCAGCTTGTCGGTCTGTATTTCATACAGCAGCAGCATTTGAACCATGCGATCGTTGACGCGACGACACAACCGGCGCGCGTCGATTACGTCGGCCGAAGCAGAATTCATGGCATCGAGACGCAACATGAGCTGCAACAGCAAATTTTTTATTTCATGAATATTCGACGCCAGCAGCACTTTTAAATCGATCGTTCCCGGCTCACTTGGTTTCATTGCCGGCAATTCCGTATTTAAGCCGTATATCCTTATGCAATATACTGATTTTCTTGAATTTTTCCAGGCCGCCATGCTGCACCGCATGATTGGCCAGTAATTGTGCCGCCAAACGCATATTTTCGTCATTCCAGCCGTTGCGATCGCTTTCAACGATCAATGCCTGAGCTGCATTCAAGGCGACCTGAACATTTTGCGGCATGCGCTTCGAAGCGGTAACCAACAATTCGACCGATCCGGCCAGATCACCGTTTTTGGCGCGCATCACTCCTTCATTATTTAATTTGATGACTTCGTCGATGCTGTTTTCAATCAGTGCTTGGCTCTCGTCGGAACGGCCGATATCGTCGAGCATACCACGCACAGCCGACTGAATTTTTTCATCTTCGTAAAAGTTACTGATCATATCCTTGATCAGCTCGCGCGCTTCCTCTTCCTTGCCGTTCAAAAAGCACACTTTGGCGAGATCGACCGCTATGCCGTCCGCCAGACTCAAGCCGTGCTGCGCTTTAATTTCCAGCGCACGCGACAACGCCTGTCCGGATTGCGCCGTTTCCTTGCTCGCATGATGAATAAGACTTTCCATTACCGAACTCGCCAGATCCAGTTCTGGTGTACTGTCGAAATTCTTGCGCGCATCCGCAATCGTGCAGAGCGCGGTGTCGTGTTTGCCGTCCTCCATCAACACCCGGCTCAAATTGATGAAATCTTTATGTTTGCGAAAATACGAATATTTTCCCTTATCGACAACGGTACCGAATGCTTTAGCGGCTTTGTCCAGATCGCCGTTGCGATACGCAATTTCTCCCATCGCGCTTTGCCGGAGCAGACTTTGCGGAGATACCGCCACCGCCTTTTCCAGAACTTCCTGCGCCAGTTGAAGATTGCCCTGGATTTCATGCGTTTTGGCCAGCGTATCGTAAGCTTCCAGATAGTGCGGCGTTTCGCCGATTACCCCTTCCAGCGTTTCGATGGCGGCCCCGGATTCCCCGACCAGATTCAAGGTCTTGGCCAGACCCAGACGCGCCCAGGGGATAGCACGTGCAGCAATGATCTCTTCGTATAATTTTTTAGCTGCGTCGGGCCGGTTTAAAGCAATCAGCAATTCGCCTTTCATCCGGATCAGATCCATGGAGAATTTACTTTTAAGTGTCAGCATGCGGTCGCACTCGGCCAAAGCCTGTTCTGCTTTACCGTCTGCAATCAGCTGATATAACTGGGCGAATTGCATTTTTTTTTCAAAAATACGCTCCAACCGTACGCAGATGGTTTCTGCGGTAAACGGTTTCAGTAAATAGTCGTCCGGCGCAAATTCGGCGCACGACACCACCTTTTCATAATCGCGTTCGGCAGTCACCATCAGAAACACGACAGACTGCGCAATCATGGCGCTCCGCCTCAATTGTTCCAGTATTTGCTGTCCGTCGCTACCTTCCCCCAGACAATAATCGCAGACGATAATGTCGAATTCGCGTTGCCGTATCCGGAAAATCGCTTCATTGGCGGAATTCGACGTTTCACAGCGGGTAATGCCGAAATTGTTCAATGTCATCCGCAACGACGAACACATAGCCGGGCTGTCATCGATTATTAGTGCTCTTTTTTTACTGAAATCGTTCATGATATTTTTTTATAATTAAGCTTTGATATCGTTGACGAAGCCGTTTCAATCAGAATCCGGTCACAGTCCGTTCACACCGCAACCGGCGCTTTAATAGCCGGATAAGGATCGTAATCCACCAATTCGAAATCGTCGAATTTAAACGCAAATAAATCCCGTACCTGCGGATTGATCCGCATAGTCGGCAACGGCCGCGGTTCGCGCGTCAATTGAAGTGCCGCCTGATCCATATGATTGGAATAAATATGCGCATCGCCCAGCGTATGAACGAAATCTCCAACCTTGAGTCCGCTTACCTGAGCCACCATCATGGTCAGCAATGCGTAACTGGCGATATTGAACGGTACGCCCAAAAAAATATCTGCGCTGCGCTGATAGAGCTGGCAGCTCAATTTCCCGTCAGCCACGTAAAACTGGAAAAATGCATGGCACGGCGCCAGCGCCATCTGGTCGAGTTCCGCGACATTCCAAGCCGAGACGATGATGCGACGCGAATCAGGATTGGTTTTCAGATCCTGCAGAACGCGCGCCATCTGATCGATATGGCCACCGTCCGCGGTAGGCCAGCTGCGCCATTGTTTGCCGTAAATCGGCCCCAGATCGCCCTGCCCGTCGGCCCATTCGTCCCAGATCTTCACGCCGTTCTGTTTTAAATAGGCGATATTGGTATCGCCCTGCAGAAACCAGAGCAATTCATGAATAATGGAACGCACATGACATTTTTTAGTGGTGACCAAGGGAAAGCCCTGGTTCAGATCGAAACGCATCTGATAACCGAATACCGACGTCGTCCCGGTCCCGGTACGGTCGGATTTCACCACACCATGCGCTAGCACATGACGCATCAAGTCCAAATATTGACGCAAACTACCCCCCTAACTGTAAATGCCGCCGCATGACATCGGCGATACCCAGCGCCAGTTGCAGCCAGCGCTGTGCTGGCTCCGGCGGCAAATGGGCCTGCAAAGTCTCTTCGAAAACCCGTATCCAGCGTTGCAGAGCTTCGGCATTCAAACCCAGAGCCCGATGCTTGGCCAGCATATCAAATTGGCGCGGCTGCTCGATTTTCCCTCCCATTGCCGTCCACCAGAAATCGGCAATTAGTGCTTCATGTTCGGTAAAATCGTCTATTCCCTCGAAAAAAGGACGCATCGTTTCGTCAGCATGCAGTTGCGTATAAAAATCGTGAACGACTGCAACAACCTGCTTGCGCCCGATCACATCGCACAAAGGGCATAGTTTACGCCGCGGGCCAGGTTCGCCAATCTCCATTTATTAATCCTTGCAAAGGCTGATATTGTTGTTTATAAACCATTTTCCTGCTTCCGTCCACCCAATAACCCAAGTAGAGATAAGGCAATCCCAGTTCTCGCGCCAAATCGATCTGCCATAATACATTGAACACGCCAAAACTGCGTGCTGGCAAAGCGGGATTAAAAAAAGTATATACCGCCGACAACCCGTCGCCCACATTATCGACGACGCTCACCATTTGCAATTGCTTTCCTTCGCGAAACAGCAACAAACGGGTATCGACATGACTGGCTACCAGAAATTGCACATATTGCTCCCTGTCGTCATGATCCATCCCGCCGCCCCGATGGCGAGAAGTCTGATAGCGCTGATACAGGGCGAAATGCTCAGGATCGTAATAAGGCGAGGTCATGGTAACATTGAGCGCAGCATTGCGTTTCAT
>DAIETB010000099.1:0-5049 GCA_027345925.1 Sulfuriferula sp. | reverse complement strand
CTTCAGCGTTTCGACACGGATCTGCCGCTTGTCGGTCAGACCCTGGTCATGCACGAAACGTACGAAACAGCGCGCACCGTTGCCGCATTGCTCTACTTCTCCGCCATCGGCATTGAAAATACGATAGCGAAAATCGGCATCGTCTCGATACGGCCGTTCGACCAGCAGTACTTGATCGCAACCGACGCCGAAATGGCGGTCGGCGATCAGCCGAATTTGCTCCGGGGTCAGGGCAACGGTTTGCCGGATCGCATCGATCACGACAAAATCGTTGCCGGCGCCGTGCATTTTGGTGAATTTCAGCTTCATGTCATCCGTTCTCAGGGATAAAATTTCGCCGCGCCGGCGGGGCGCGTTTTAAAACGTTTGTGCAGCCAGAAATACTGTTCGGGCATTTCGCGAACCCGTGCTTCGATAAAGGCATTCATCCGAGCCACATCGGCGGTCAGATCGTCGCCGGGGAAATTATCCCAGGCTGGATAAAACTTTACCATATAGCCGCGACCCCAGGGCAATTGTCGGGTAATAACCGGGATAATCGTCGCCTGGGCGACTTTGGCGATGCGCGGCAAGGCATTGACCGTCGCCGCCGGAATGCCGAAAAACGGCGCAAATACGGCATCTTTCGCGCCGAAATCCTGATCGGGCAAATAATACAAAGGCAATCCGCGTTTCATTTCGCGGATGAGCGGCCGCACGCCTTCGTGGCGCGAAATTAAAACGGAACCGCCGAATCGGGTGCGCGCATGCAGCATCAAGCGGTCGAACAGCGGATTTTTGAGACGGCTGTACATCGACACCAAGGGATTATATTCCGTGCTGATGCGTACTCCGCCCATATCGAGGCCGATAAAGTGCGGCGCCAGCAAGACCAGCGGTTTGCCGTAGGCGACTTGAAAATGTTCGAGCCCTTCGATCCGGATCAGACGGTTGATTCGCTCGGGGCTGGACCACCACAATAATCCGTGCTCGATCGCCGCGCGGGTGGCGGACTGAAAATGGCGCTTGAGCATGCGACGGCGTTCGGATTCCAACCATTCCGGAAAGCACAGGGCGAAATTGATCGCGCCGATTTTGCGCCGTTTCCCAGCCGCGTAATACAGCAGCCATCCGAGTGTATTTCCCAATAACGCCTGTATCGGCAGAGGGAGGAAATGTACGAGCCATAGCAAGGCTATGCCCAGACGCGACATCATGTCTGCGGCGGAGGCGCTACACCTCCCGGCTGTTTGTAGCGGTTGTAACTCCACAAATATTGTGCGGGATATTGCCGGATCAAACGTTCCAGTGCGGTATTGAGCTGCAGGGCGGCCTGCTGTTTGTCCCCGCTCAGATCGGCTTCCAGCGGTTCGATATGAATGCGGTAGCCTGCCCCTGCGGCCAGTCTTTCGCCGAACATCAACAACGGCACCGCACCGGTTGATTGATGCAGGCGCGCAACTAGCGTCGGCGTATAAGCGGGTCGGCCGAAGAAATTTGCCCAGGCCCCCTCGCCGCGACTGGCTACTTGATCGGGCAGGATCCCTACGGCTTCGCCTTTTTTCAAAGCAGTAAGCAAAGCACGCACGCCTTTGACATCGGCTGTCGCCAGCGTAATCTGGCCGCGAGCACGACCATCCAGCATGACTTTCTCGATCCAGGCCTGCCGTGGCGGCCGGTACATGACGGTCATGGGGCGCCGTGCAGCGTAATACAGGCTGACGATTTCAAAGCAGCCCAGATGCGGCGTCATCGCCAGAATGCCCTTTCCTGCGTTCGCCGCAGCTTCCACGTGTTCCCAGCCGCGGCATTCCTGTACCAGTTGCAAAACCTGTTCGTAGGGCCGTAGCCAGATCGGCAGTATCTCGGCGCCGCCCTTGCCTATTTCGCGGACGGATTGCCGCAGCAGGGCATGAAAACTATCGGCGTCCGATGCAATATCGCTTTGTCTCAAATTTTCTTCGAGTTTGGATGCGTAGCGATGACGGGTTCGATAGATTACGCTGCCCACCAGAGCACCGAGCAGGTGCCAGTAGCGTAAAGGTATTTTTGCAAGGATGCGGAGCAGTATCATGCGCTCTTAACCGCACACAAATTTTGTGTTAGCATCAAAAATTCTCTTGTATTCTGGAAACTTGCATGAAGGATTTTATTTTTACCTCAGAATCGGTGTCTGAAGGGCATCCGGATAAAGTGGCCGACCAGATTTCGGATGCAGTTCAGGACGCTATTTTAACTCAAGACCCACATGCGCGGGTAGCCTGCGAGACACTGGTAACGACCGGTCTCGTCGTCATCGCCGGAGAAATCACGACGCATGCAATGATAGATTATAACCAGATTGCCCGGCAGACGGTGAAACGCATCGGTTACGACAGCTCCGACATCGGTTTCGATTATAACACCTGCTCGGTATTGACCACTTTCGGCAAACAATCAGCCGATATCGCTCAGGGCGTCAACGAAGGCCAGGGTCTCGATCTCGATCAGGGCGCAGGCGATCAGGGTCTGATGTTCGGTTACGCGTGCGATGAAACTCCGGCGCTGATGCCGCTGCCAATTTATCTTGCACACCGGCTGGTTGAGCGCCAGTCCGAATTGCGCAAGGACGGACGTTTGCCCTGGCTGCGTCCCGACGCCAAATCGCAAGTATCGATAAGATATGTCGACGGCGTGCCTCAACACGTAGATACCGTAGTGCTGTCGACGCAGCATCATCCCGACGTGTCGCATGCGCAGATCCAAGAAGCGGTGATAGAAGAAATCATCAAGCCGGTGATTTCGGCGCACCTGCTTAAAAACGAAGTGCGCTACCTGGTTAATCCCACCGGTCGTTTTGTCATCGGCGGCCCGATGGGTGACGCGGGCCTCACCGGCCGTAAAATCATCGTCGACACTTACGGCGGCGCGGCGCCACACGGCGGTGGCGCATTTTCCGGCAAAGACCCGAGCAAAGTGGATCGTTCCGCGGCCTATGCCGGACGTTACGTGGCAAAAAATATCGTCGCCGCCGGGCTGGCGAGCAAATGTCTGGTACAGGTTGCCTATGCGATCGGCGTGGCGCGTCCGGTGTCGCTGATGGTAAATACCTTCGGCACCGGTACGGTCAGCGACGAGCGCATTATTCAGCTCATCGAAGCGCATTTCGATTTGCGTCCCAAGGCGATTATCCAGAGTCTGAATTTATTGCGGCCAATTTATACCCGTACCGCCAGTTACGGCCATTTCGGTCGCGACGAACCGGAATTTACCTGGGAAGCCACCGATAAGGCCGAGTTATTAAAATCCGCAGCTGGAGTTTGACAGTCTCCTGTACACAGGCAGTCGACTGCGGTAGTATATCCGTAGATTTGAGGAGCGTTGCGACGGATAATCCGCCAGGCTCAAATCTCGATTAACCGAACTGTAGCCGGTACGGTTAAAGCAACGGCGCTCACGTCTCACTTTTGTTTACTTGAAGAAGGAGTGCGTGATGAGCGCCGTTATTTCCACCGGAACATCCCCCGATTACGTAGTTGCCGACCTGTCGCTCGCCGACTGGGGACGCAAGGAACTGCAAATCGCCGAAACCGAAATGCCCGGCCTGATGGCTATCCGCGAAGAGTTTTCACTCTCGCAGCCGCTCAAGGGCGCGCGTATCGCAGGCAGCCTGCACATGACCATCCAGACCGGCGTCTTGATCGAAACCCTGCAGGCATTAGGTGCCGACGTGCGTTGGGCGTCGTGCAATATTTTTTCCACACAGGATCACGCTGCTGCCGCGATTGCGGTCACCGGAACGCCGGTGTTTGCCGTCAAGGGCGAATCGCTGACCGAATACTGGAATTACACCCACAGCATTTTCGAATGGCCGGATGGCAAGCACGCCAACCTGATACTCGACGACGGCGGCGACGCGACGCTATTGCTCCATCTCGGTGCGCGCGCCGAAAAGGACGACAGCGTGCTGTCGCACTCGTCCAGCGAGGAAGAGCAGGTGCTGTATGCAGCGATCAAAGCCAAACTGGCCGTAACGCCTGACTGGTATTCCGTGCGTCTGGCCGCAATCCGGGGCGTGAGCGAAGAAACGACTACCGGCGTGCACCGTTTATACCAAATGCATGCGCGCGGCGAATTGAAATTTCCGGCGATCAATGTCAACGATTCGGTGACCAAATCCAAATTCGATAATTTATACGGTTGCCGCGAGTCGCTGGTGGACGGTATCAAGCGCGCCACCGATGTGATGATCGCGGGTAAAATTGCCGTGGTTGCCGGTTACGGCGACGTCGGCAAAGGATCGGCGCAGGCTTTGCGCGCTTTGTCCGCGCAAGTCTGGGTGACGGAAATCGACCCGATCTGCGCCCTGCAGGCGGCAATGGAAGGCTACCGCGTCGTCACCATGGATTACGCCGTCGATAAGGCCGATATTTTCGTGACTGCGACGGGTAATTACCATGTCATCACTCACGATCACATGGCGAAAATGAAAAATCAGGCTATCGTCTGCAACATCGGCCATTTCGACAACGAAATAGACGTCGCCGGCATAGAAAAATATCAGTGGGAAGAAATCAAACCGCAAGTCGACCATGTCATCTTTCCCGATGGCAAACGGATCATCCTGCTCGCCAAAGGCCGTCTGGTCAATCTGGGCTGCGCTACCGGACACCCTTCCTACGTTATGAGCTCCTCGTTCGCCAACCAGACGATCGCGCAAATCGAATTATTTACGAAGACGGCGGATTATCCGGTCGGCGTCTATACGCTGCCCAAGCATCTCGACGAAAAAGTCGCGCGTCTGCAGTTGAAAACCCTGAACGTTCAGTTGACCGAACTGACCGATCAGCAGGCGGCGTATATCGGCGTGGATAAAAACGGCCCGTATAAAGCGCATCATTACCGTTATTAAAGGATAACTGCGCGGATCGTGCGGATCGCTCGTTTCGCGCGATCCGGATTATCAATGCCGTTCGGGACCCCGATCATGACGACACGTACCTTCAGTTTTGAGTTCTTCCCACCCAAAACGGCGGAAGGCATGGACAAGTTGCGCGAAGTGCGTACCCAGCTTGCCGCTTTGCAGCCGCG
>DAIETB010000094.1:0-6187 GCA_027345925.1 Sulfuriferula sp. | reverse complement strand
TTCCAGCTGGCTAATACATAACGCATCAGTTTCAAGGAGACCTTATCGAGCCCGATAGCTTGGTCCGGCACTTTATCCGGGCTGAAACGGGTATTCCAGGCTATGACTGTGCGATGGACTTCATAGGCTTCCGGGATAGTGAGCCTCAATTTTCCTGCGCTGGAAACCAGTCCGGCCATGCGCAGCTTATCCGGCAGGCGATCCAGCCACAGCAACGTATGGTCTTCGCCTAAAGACGCGGTTAATGCAGCAAGCTGATCGCGGGTCAGCGGTTCGGTGCTGTAAGGGCGTCTTTGTACCGAGCGGGTGCGGAGGAACGGCAGCAACGAGCTCGGCTCAATAGAGGCTTCGTGCAAATGCACGTCGAATACCGAATGTTCAGGCTCGCTGTCGTCACTATAGGCTATCGTCGCTACCAGCGACTGTTCCGAGGCGGCGATGACGATGTTTTCCAGTAACGCGCCCAGCGCGATCTGACTGGCGCGACCCTTGAAATCGTAGACGCAGCTATGGCGGGTGTCGAAACCGTGGACTTTGAAGCGGACCTCGTCTATGAGTTCGAAACGCCAGCATTGTGCGTTATCGCCGCTCGGGGCCCAGCGTGCGTGGTCCAGGATTTTTTCGATATCTGTTTTTATCATCAACATTTCCTTGCGGCCGTTTCACAAGCCTTGCTGATCGTTAACAGCCTTAAAAATTAAATCGAGGAGGATCGGGCAAGTCTGGAAAGACGTTTTTTTGCCACCATCAGGGCGATTTTTTGTAAAGGATGATTATTGCCGCCGGGACGCCAGGAGCGGGAAATTTTATTGCGATAGGCGTCAAACTGCAAGCTGTAGGGAGCTGCCAGGACATTTCCGCGTTTCAACAATATTTTCATCGCTTCCGTTGCCGCCATGCCGGCACATAATTGACAGGCCATGATTGTAGAAGGCCCTCGTCGTTCTGCAAGATTGACGGCGTCCGGATCTGCCAGGTAGCCGAAATGCAATCCGGCGGGGGCTAGCCCTAATAAAAAACGCAAGGCTTTTTCGTCTTCCGTACGCTGCCCCCAAAGAAAATAGTCTTCGAAGCTCATTTTTCCCGGCATGAACGTTAGCAGTGCAGCGCCCATTCCCAGAGGCGCTGCCGTAATCGCAGGAATTTTTTTAGCTGCGCAGGCGGCGAAAGTGGATTGCCGGGCATCAAAAGCGAAAAAATCCAGCCCGTCCACATATAAATCCGCATTGTCCAGAAATGCGGGAAGGTTTTGCTCGTCGATGCCATTGGAAAAAATCCGAATGTCCAGATCGGGGTTGATATCGAGCGCCATGTTAGCCAAAGTTTCCGCTTTGGGCTGATTCAGTGCGGACAAGGTGGCGCCAGCCTGCCGGTTGAAATTCTGGATTTCAAAGGTGTCGAAATCCGCGATATGAAAAGCGCCGATGCCCAGACGCGCCAGGGTCAGTAAATGTACTCCGCCTACGCCACCCATGCCGGCAATCGCAACGCGCTTGCCTTTCAGCGTATTCTGTTCCTGTCGCGTGACCCAGCCTATGTTTCTGGAAAATGCGCTGTCATAAGAAAACTGGGCGTGGGGCATGTATGTCCTTTTCAGAAAATCCGGTCAGAGAGGCTGTCGATCAAGGATGCAATGTAACGTTCATTTTAACCGCCTGTAGCAGGATTGCTCGAAGCAAATCATAGACCCAACAGCCGGTTCCGGTTACAGATCAACGGCGTCCTTTGAACCCGCAGCGTTCCGGGACAGGCCGGGAACCGATTGAGTATCCGCGCCTGAGATCGGTCAGGTCATGGCTTTCAGGCGTCCGATAATACCTGCTTCATCGGCCTGATTGAAAAAATAGGGATACAGCGATCGTTCATGGCGGGCGTTTTCCATGAGTCCGCCCCATTTTTTGATTTGATCTCGGGCATAAGAAAAATCCGTATGCAATAAAACGGCAGGCGCGTTGACGCGGGGACAGGTTCGTTCGGGGCCAATCTGAGTAAAGCCCATCATTTTTTCGTAAAAACGAACGTGTCTCGGATTGACTTCAAGCACTCCGTCCGTATGACCGAAAAGGTAGTAAGGATAAATATAGGCAATATGAAACAGGCTTGCCAGCACCCGTTTGGATTTGATTTCAGGATCGATGGCCAGGCGATTATATTCGCAAATTATCTTGCCTTGTCCGCGCAGCGCTTCAAGTTCCTCGCGGTACATGACATCTGCGCACAATCCCGACGACGAATCCAGTCCCATGGAAATGGTGCCTATAGGCAGGTCGGAAGGTCCGGATGCCAGCAGAGTGATACGGTTCGGGCTGGATGCTGGGGTGCCGAGATTGCCGTCTCCGTAGCCGCGCCAGGAATACATTTTATTGATGAGTATGCTCGCGGCGCCGCGCCGATTGACGGTATTCGCCAGCCGTATCCTGAATTCGCTGTTTTCGGTCAGGCTTTTTGAGTCATCTTCTTCACTGAAGTCAACACTGTAGGGAGACATTTTCCCGCTCGTCTTTTCAAAAAATGACGCGATCACATCTTGATTATGATCTAGGACGGGACGATTCATCATTAATGGCATAACACAGCTTAATGGTTTTGAATGCTAAACAGTTTATTACGATGTTCAATTAAATACAAGCGACGCATCCTGCTTCGAAGCGGATTGAGCAAGGCAGAAGGGCTTGATTTCTGTAACTAAAATGTAATTAAAATTAATCTTGCGAGACTGGGACATAATTGCTGGCAGATGCTTGCACGAAGTCATGATTTCATGGTTGTCTGCGTACCTTGTCCAGATTCAGCGATGCGTTTCCGGAAAAAACCAGACGTTTTTTTATGATTTTTCTGCTTGCCGGTATTGCCGACGGCTGTTCGGTGCTCAAAGCGCGTTCAACCAGGATTTTAGTAACGACCATAGCCGCCAGAACGTAATAGGGCATGTCGAAATAGGCCAGACTCAGGAAAGCGCCGCCGGTTGCGTAAGCGATCTGGCTTACCTGCAGCATTTTGGCGAGATTGGAAGCCCACAGCAAATCAGGACGGTCTCGCGTCCTGGCGATAATCCAGCTGCCGTTGCGCCAGGTTATTACGCCCAGCGTCAAAAACAGGATAAGTCCTACAAAACCATGTTCTCCGAGTATCTGGAAATAGATGCTGTGAGCGGCGTGTACGTCAAGCGGGTCAGGGGCGTATTTCGCAAAAACTTCTTTGTCATAAATTTCAAACCCCCCGCCCACAATCGGCCGGTCCATGGCCAGATTCCAGGCCATATGCCAGGCATTGATACGGCCCATGGCAGAAGCGTCCTGCTGGTAGGTATCGATGGTATGCATCCGTTCCTCCCATTTGGCCGGCATGAACGTAACCAGTAACGTGATCGTTGCAATCAGGCCGATACCGATGGCCAGTTTCCGGGAGCTTTTGAGCCATAAAAATACCGCAGTAGCGCCAATAGCGATCAGCGCACCGCGGGAATAGCTACCCAGGGCGGAAAAACCGCACAACAGCATGGCGACAGTCAGGCCGCGACGGATCCAGGCGCTGGGCTCGGTAAGCTGCAGGTAACGCATGAGCGGTATGACCATGATTAACGCCAGGGCAAGGGAATTGTTGTCTTCAATGAATGAGCCTTCCGGGCCCCAGACATGGAAATTTCCTCCGCTGGCCAGCGTGAAAATACCGCCTTTTACCCCGTAAAAACCGAGGGAGAGTACCAGCACCCAGATGAACAGGCGTACCTGTTCTTTAGTATGAATTACGGCGATGGACACCAGAGTCATCAAAAGTATTTTCATGATGGTTGCCCAGTGAAAATAAATCTGATCGAAATGGATAGCGAATAATGACGTAATATTCATCCAGATCATGAATAATATCAAAAAAACAGTGGCAGGCACGACAGGGAAACGGCGATCGCGGCTGAACAGCGTCGAGAGCAGCGTGGTCAGCGCGATGACTTCAGCGAAAGGAAACGTGTATGCAAAACCATAGGCCAGACGGTGCGGATTCATTACGCTGATCCATACCCACATTAAAATGCCGATGTATGGCCGTTTCAGGATGAACGGCAGCGAGCCAAAAACGATGGCGGTAATGAGGATATCTCTCATCGAATTCCCTTGCTGATGATGGGTTTGGCCACCTTGTTCGCCTACAGGCTGATCGGTGGTCTGATAGTGGTAATGGCAATAACGCCTGCTCCGAATTTTCCCGCCAAGTTTACTATGATTTCTCGCGGATACGAATTAAAATACCAAGTAATTATTTCGCCTTGCATGGTTGCAAGCATCGGTGAAATATTCCGGCTGTATAACCCAGGATGAGTATGCCAGACCAGACCGATAAAACCGCTCATCTATTTATTCTGCCCTGGGATATCGCGCATCCGGGCGGGGTCAATCAAGTAGTAACGAATTTATACAAGGAATATGAATCGCACGGACAATGGCGTCCCATGCTGATGATAGGAGACTGGTCGTATCCGGCATTGTCCTTGAAGCGTGAAGACGGCTACGATAAGGCGCTGTTCCGTATGCCGGCCCCGTACGACAGCAAGCATCCCGTACGCGGTTTTGTGCGTTATTTGCTGGGGATGCCGGCGCAATGCGCCGTTTTGTTGCGCTTTCTGCGGCGCAACCGGATTGCCGTGATCAATCCTCATTATCCCGGTCTGGCGACGTTGACATTCGTGGCTTTAAAAAAATTACGCCTGTACAAGGGAAAAATCGTACTTTCGTTCCACGGGCTGGATATCAGCAATGCGATCCAAAGTCGGTATCTGGAAAGAGCCTGCTGGAAATATCTCATTGCGTCTGCGGATTCGGTGGTGACATGTTCGAAAAGTCTCGCTGAGCTGGTGGTGTCCTTTTCACCCGATTGCAAACCGGTCATCGTGCATAACGGTATCGATGCCGACCGCTTGGGCAAAGAATCCGATCCTTCTTTCCGGATCGACCGCAGGCTCTCCGATCATCCGTTTATCCTGAATATAGGCACATTCGAAGATAAAAAGGGCCAGGATGTGCTGGTGCGGGCCTATGCGAAGATACGCGCGCAATTCCCCGGGCACCGGCTGGTGCTGATAGGGCGTACGGGCGAAAGCGAAAACAGGATAAGGAGCCTGATTGCAGCTTGCGGGCTGGATGACTACGTCGTCATCGTTAAAGACCTGCCGCATCGATATATTGCAGCGTATCTGGAACGGGCCGCCATGTTTGTCTTGCCGTCGCGGATAGAGCCGTTCGGCATCGTCGTGCTGGAAGCGGGGGTTTTCGGGCTGCCGGTAATCGCCACGGCTGTCGGCGGCGTGACGGAAATTTTAAATCATGGCGAAACAGGACTTCTGGTACCGGCCGACGACGTCGATGCCCTCGCAGAACAAATCCTTTTTGTCCTGCATC
Source organism: Sulfuriferula sp. (assembly GCA_027345925.1). Taxonomy (GTDB): domain Bacteria; phylum Pseudomonadota; class Gammaproteobacteria; order Burkholderiales; family Sulfuriferulaceae; genus Sulfuriferula. The sequence goes on along the minus strand of DAIETB010000094.1, from coordinate 797 downwards.
ATCCCGCCGAAGCGCAAGCTATGGCAGCTAATCTGAAACGGCATGTTATGTTGCATTTCGGATGGGGCGAGGCGTACCGGCGGTACATAGAAGAAGCGGGAGATTCAGATTTGCTTGATCGAATCACCGTATAATTATACAAATTGAATGAATAACATAATTATTTTAATCATGTTCACAATAATTCTAGTTTGATAAAGGGAATTTTATGCCAAAAGTTTCTATTGTAATTACTGCATATAATTCTGAAAAATACATAGAAGAAAGCATTAAGTCTGCCATAGGTCAAACTGAGACCGATATTGAAGTTATAGTTATAGATGATGGTTCGATTGATGGCACAATAAAATTAGCTCAGGATTTATCAAAGCATGACGAGCGTATTAAAATTTATTCCCAGCCTCATCAAGGTAAGCCATCCATTACACGGAATACGGGTATAAATTTGGCTAAGGGGGAATATCTTTGTTTTTTGGATGCCGACGATAGATATGATATTGATAAAATTCGTTGTCAATTAAATATGTTAGAAACTAATCAAACACTTGTCGGTGTATTCCATGATATGAAGTATATGAGTGAAAACGGTAAACCTATTTCAGGATCTTATTTGCAGGACGTTGATTTTTTGTATAAAGCCAAGGATTATTTAATAACGGCAGATGATAAAAAATATATTTGCAGTAATGATTTTTACAAATTCATGTCATTGAATTTTGCAGCAATACATACATCAACAATTATGCTTCGAAGAAGTTTGATTGAATCAGAAAACATCCGCTTTCCTGAGGATGTTA
>DAIETB010000080.1:0-3779 GCA_027345925.1 Sulfuriferula sp. | reverse complement strand
GCCGCCGATTTCACCGACCATAATAATCGCCTCGGTTTCGATATCGGCTTCGAACATCGCCAGGCAATCGATGAAATCGAGACCTTTAATGGGATCGCCGCCGATACCGACGCAAGTCGTCTGCCCCAGACCCAGCTGGGTTGTTTGATTCACTGCTTCATACGTAAGCGTACCCGAGCGTGAAACGATACCGACTTTGCCGCGCTGATGAATGAATCCGGGCATGATGCCGATTTTGCACTCATCCGGCGTAATCACGCCGGGGCAATTGGGACCGATCAGCTTGGCGTTATTAGCCCGCAATGCCGCCTTGACATTGAGCATATCCAGCACGGGAATACCCTCAGTAATGCAAACGATCAGCTCGATACCCGCATCAGCTGCTTCCATGATCGAATCCGCGGCGTAATTGGCGGGAACATAAATCACACTCGCATTTGCGCCGGTCTGATGTACTGCCTCGCGCACTGTATTGAAAACAGGCAAATCCAGATGGCGCTGACCACCTTTGCCCGGCGTGACCCCTCCTACCATCCGGGTGCCATATGCAATAGCCTGCTCGGAATGGAATGTCCCTTGCTTGCCGGTAAATCCCTGGCAAATCACTTTTGTATTTTTATTGACGAGTATGCTCATAACTTTGCACCTTTTACTGCCGCTACAGCACGTTGCGCCGCATCAGTCAAACCATCAGCAGTAATAATATCCAATCCGCTTGCAGCCAGTTTCTGTTTACCCAGGTCGACGTTGGTACCTTCCAGGCGTACCACAACGGGTACCGTCACCCCTACTTCTTTAACTGCAGTGATAATGCCGTCCGCAATGATATCGCAGCGCATGATTCCGCCAAAAATATTCACTAGTACCGCCTTTACCTGGCTATCGGAAAGAATGATCTTGAATGCCTTGGCAACAGTCTCAGCAGTCGCCCCGCCGCCTACATCCAGAAAGTTTGCCGGCTCGCCGCCATGCAGTTTAATCAGATCCATCGTCGCCATCGCCAAACCTGCGCCATTCACCATGCAGCCGATATTGCCGTTGAGCGCGATGTAATTCAGGCCGGCTTCCTGGGCAGCTACTTCCTTACTGTCGATTTGCGTATCATCGCGCATATCGGCAAATTTCTTTTGACGTCCCAATGCATTGTCGTCAAGCGCCATTTTGCAATCGAGTGCGACCATGCGTCCACCCTGAGTAATCACCAGCGGATTTATTTCCAGCAGGCTCAAATCCGATTCGATAAAAAGCTTATACAGCGCCCGCAGCATGCGGGTCAGATCGCCGACGTGGCTTCCCGACAAACCCAGCCCGAAGGCGAGATTGCGACACTGGAATTCCTGCAGACCTAAAATTGGATCGCAATATTCCCGCAATATCTGTCCCGGGCTGGTTTGAGCGACCTCTTCAATCTCCATGCCACCGGCGCTGGAAGCGACCACAGCGACACGTTCGGATTCGCGATCAACAAGCAGGCTAAGGTAGAGTTCACGCGTGATATCCAGCGTCTCTTCAACCAGCAAACGCCCTACCCACTGACCTTCAGGCGCATTTTGATAGGTAACCAGATGCGTGCCTAACAATGCGGACGCAGCTTCACGCAACGCCTCCAGTGATTTAACCAGACGCACGCCTCCTGCCTTGCCGCGGCCGCCTGCGTGAATCTGGGCTTTAACCACCCATGATTCCCCGCCGAGATAACCGGTCGCGGCTAATTCAGCGTGAGAAGGATCCTCGACAACAATGCCACGTGGGGTATCGATACTAAATTCACGCAACAATTGCTTGGCTTGATATTCGTGTAAATTCATACGTGTTAGTTAATTTCTAATAAAATCATGTTAAAAATGAATAGTTCAGGGTAATTGCAGAGTAAATACGCCTCCCTGATTTTTACCTTTATTATGCAATAATAATCCGCCTCGACGCGCCTTATTTATATGCGCCCTGGCAATTATTTCTGCGAGAAACAATCCCAAACCCATCCCATCCGTATGCTGATTTGATAATGTTCCGATCGGATTGTCCAAAATAGCCTGTGGAAAACCGTTACCGTCGTCTTCCACCGTCAGCAATAGCGCATTATCCGCCAAATTCGCCCGAATAACGATGCCTTTATCAGCATAACGCAAAGCGTTATGGACTGCATTGAGCATCGCCATTTCGATCAAATCGCGGTCAAAAAACCAGTAAGGCGGCGCATTCTCGACATCCATTTCAATGGCGATCCTGCTTCCTGCCAGAACTGCTGCGTTCTGCGCGAACTCCTCAATAAAATCAGCCGGAGAATGCGCTTCAACATTGGGTATCAATCGTTCGGTCTGCAAATTGAACAGCATCAGCATCTGTTCCATGCAGTCATTCACGCGATGACACAATAATCGGGAATCGCTGACATCTATATTCTCGGATTTGATGGCGTCCAGCCGCAACATCAGCAATGCCATCAGGTTCTTGATTTCATGAATATTCAAGGCAAACAGCGTTTTTAGATCTATGGCGCTTACGTTATCCGTGTTCATGCCACTTTCACCCCGAATTTAAGACTGACCTCCTTGAATAATGCGCTTACTTTCTTGAATTTATCCAGATTGGCATGTTTGGCAACATGTTCATTAATGAAGCTCCTGGCCAAGAACATATTGCCTTCATTCCAGCCGTTACGATCGCTGTCAACGATTAAGGCATGCGCCGCATTCAGCGCGACCTGCACATTTTCAGGCATACGTTTTGTCGCCGCCACCAGCAAATCGATCGCTCCTGCCAGATCGCCATTCTTGGCGCGCAAAACACCTTCATTATTGAGCTTGATCACTTCGGTGACGCTATTTTCAATCAAGTCCTGGCTTTCGTCGCCACGTCCGACCTTATCCAGCATCTGCCGGACCATTTTCTGAATCTTTTCGTCATCATAGAAATTGCTGACGACATCCTTGACCAGCGCCCTGGCTTCGTCCTCTTCGTCATTCAGAAAGCAGCTCTTGGCCAGATCGATGGAGACGGCATCGGACAAACGCAATCCATGCTCTTTTCTCACTTCCAATGCTTTCGCCAGTGCTTTATGCGACTCTGCATGACGGGCGGTCCCCTGATAAATCAGGCTTTCCATTACCGAGCTGGCCAACTCGAGTTCCGGTGTATTCTCAAAAGATTTTTTCGCATCGCTTATCGTACTCAGCGCCTCTTCGTATTTGTTATCATCCAGCAAGGCGCGCGATAAATTAACATAATCATTATGCGATCGCGAAAAAGAATATTTACCCTTATTCACAACCAGACCGAATGCTTTTTGGGCTGTTTCAAGATCCCCGTTGCGGTAGGCCATCTCGCCTATCATGGTCTGACGCGACAGCGTATTAGGTGAAATCTCTACCGCCTTTTCAAGTATGTGTTGGGCTAATTCTGCATTGCCCTGCTGTTCATGTGTCTGCGCCAGCAAATCGTAGGCTTCCAGATATTGCGGGGTATCCGCTATCGCCAGCTCCAGAGTCTCGATCGCTTCCGTTGATCGACCCGCCATGCTAAGGGTTTTTGCCAGACCGATACGCGCCCAGGGAATTGCCCTTGCGGCAATTATCTGTTCATATAACAGTCGCGCATCTTCATGCCGCCCCAAGGTAATCAGCAATTCGCCTTTTAATCTGATCAGATCAATGGCAAATTTATTTTTCAGATCCAGAATCCGGTCACACTCGACAATAGCTTCTTCTGCTTTACCGCCAGCGATCAGCTGATAAATCGGCGCGAACACGTCTTTTTTTTCGAATACCCGCTCGACCCTG
>DAIETB010000012.1:0-6148 GCA_027345925.1 Sulfuriferula sp. | reverse complement strand
ACATTGCCGACATTTTCAATGGTCGGAATAATTACGACGAACTCGTCGCTACTGATCCGGGCAACTGCCTCGGGTTCAATGACGCAGCTCTGAATGCGCTGGGCGGCTTCGACCAGCAATAAATCGCCGATATTATGTCCCAGGGAATCGTTTACTTCCTTGAAATTGTCGATATCCACAAACAGCAACGCCATCGATGATTTGTCCTGCCTGGCTTTTTTTATCTCCAGTTCCAGTCGCGACTGGAACATGTGACGGTTAGGCAACCCTGTCAGCATATCGAAATTAGCTTGCTGCCATACCAGTTCTTCAGAGGTTTTTTTCTTGGTAATATCGGAAAACAAACCGACATAACGCCGGACCGATTTATCTTTGTTGTAAAGCGTATTGATGGTAATCCATTCCAGATATAATTCTCCGTTCTTGCGCCGGTTCCAGATTTCGCCCTGCCAATGCCCGGAAGTATTAATCTGTTCCCACATTTCGCGGTAGAAAGTCTGATTATGCCGACCTGAACGCAACATGCTGGAATTTTTCCCGATGACTTCCGCCGGCGTATAGCCGGTCACCGCTGTAAAAGCCTGATTGACACTGACGATAAAGCCCTGACTGTCGGTAATCAGCATCGATTCGCTACTGTGTATCGACATCAAGGCGACGAGCTGTTCCGCTTCTTCCGTCTGTATCGGAGCGGGAACCTCATGTACTTCGGATTTATCCCGCAACGATCTGAGCAATGGATCCCGGAGGCGCGCCACGCCAAGGCAGATATCATTCCCATCCGAATTTTTTACCAGATGGACTAAAAGATCGACTGATAGATCGGTGCCGTCTTTGCATCGTTTTTCGGTTTCAAAATACAGCGGCCGGTTTTTCTGTGCCTGTTCGTCGAGCCAGCGAATGCGGAATCGAAATTCATCTTCCGCCAATCCGGGACATAACTGGCAAAGATTAAGCTGCAATAATTCTTCTCTGCTATATCCCAAACGGCGCGTTGTGGCGTGATTGATATAAACATATCGCAGGGAATTCGCTTCGAACATGACAACCATATCCAGCATGTCGTCAAAGACATTCTGAAAGTGAAGAATATCTTCCAGTTGCGAAGCTGTCGTCGCTTGCATTTCCTCCTGCCTTTCCGTCATCGCCATCCTCGAAAGCCGATTTCTCTGCCGTTTTTAATAACTTTTGCCGATTCAACAAGATACGATTGTTAATGCAAGCAATACGGCACGTTCTGGAATTAACGGCTGTATTCGGCAAAATCTTTAATAAAAATAAACATAATGTCCGGCGGGAAGAGCAGCGAACCGGATCGGGACAGGGATAAATCGACAAGCAGTTACATTTCGAAGTGGCTTCGGTGCAACAATCCGCTTTTTTCGAGCCTGCGGGATCTTGTCTTTACACCGACCGGGATCGTTCCGGGGTACAAGACGACGTGCGCGATTTTGATGTTGGATAGCGTTTAAGGTATCATGCGCTCTGCAATAAAGCCCGGCTCTGCTACGCAGGGCTACAGGGCGAAGAGTCGCGACAACCCCGACAAGAAAATCATAAATGACTGTTTTATTAAATACTTATCGATTGCAATGCAGATCTGCGCTTGACATGATGGTGCCGGGAGGGGGACTCGAACCCCCACACTGTTACCAGCGGCGGATTTTGAATCCGCTGCGTCTACCAATTCCGCCATCCCGGCAAGCTGGCTTAGTTAAACCAAGTCCGGCATTATCCACAATATCCATTTATTCTGCAATACCTGAGCACTGCCATGCGCACTGACGATTTTGATTTCGAATTACCGCCCGCCCTGATTGCCCAGTTTCCGTCAGCCCATCGTACCGCCAGCCGTTTATTGCATGTGGATGCCGCTACGACCAGCGTATCGGACCGCCGATTTACCGATTTACCGGACTATTTGCACCCCGGCGACGTGCTGGTATTTAACGACACCCGCGTCATTAAAGCGCGCCTGTTCGGACGCAAAGCCAGCGGCGGTCACGTGGAGTTGTTGATCGAGCGTGTGATCGGCGAATACGAAGCCGTAAGTTTCATTCGCTCCAGCCATGCCCCGAAACCGGGTACCCGCATCCGGATCGGCGAATCGGTCGAGCTGACGATATTGGCGCGAGAACTCGATTTATACCGGATTCGCTTCGAAACCGGGCAGACCGTTCTGGATATACTCGAACAATACGGTGCGATGCCGCTGCCGCCTTACATCGAACGCACAGCAGAAGATACCGATACCGCTCGCTATCAGACCGTTTATGCCCGCCATCCCGGTGCAATCGCCGCGCCGACCGCCGGCTTGCATTTCGATGAACCGATGCTGGAATTACTCGATGCCGCTGGAATAATCCGCGCCCATGTAACCTTGCATGTCGGCGCTGGCACTTTTCAGCCGGTGCGCGCAGAACATATCGCCGACCATGTCATGCACAGCGAACGCTATACCATTCCGCAGGCCGCCGTCGATGCGATCGGCCGGGCAAAGGCGGAGGGCAGGCGCATTGTCGCAGTCGGGACTACCAGCCTGCGCGCGCTCGAAGCCGCAGCGCAAAACGGCCCGCTGCAGGCGGGCGAAAACGAAACCAGCATTTTCATAACGCCGGGCTATCGATTCCGCGTAGTGGATCTGCTGCTGACCAATTTCCACTTGCCGAAATCCACCCTGCTGATGCTGGTGTCGGCATTTGCAGGAAAAGAAAAGATAGAGCATGCTTACAGACACGCCATAGAACAGGGCTATCGCTTCTTCAGCTACGGAGACGCCATGCTGATCGAGCGCGCGGCCGAAACCGAATAACCCCGGGTACATTTCCATGCAATTCAAATTACATCGAACAGACGGTCTGGCCCGGCGCGGCAGCCTGAATCTGGCCCATGGAACGGTCGAGACGCCGGCGTTCATGCCGGTCGGGACCTACGGCACCGTCAAGGCTATGTCGCCGGCAGAACTGAAAACCATCAATGCGCATATCGTCCTCGGCAATACCTTCCATTTATGGCTGCGTCCCGGACTCGAAGCCATCGAAGCGCACGGCGGCCTGCATCGCTTCATGGGCTGGGACAGTCCTATACTGACCGACTCCGGCGGTTTTCAGGTATTCAGCCTGGGCGCTTTGCGTAAAATTTCCGAACAGGGCGTCCATTTTTCATCGCCCCTGAACGGTGACAAACTTTTTCTCACGCCCGAAGAATCGATGCGCATCCAGAAAATATTGAATTCAGATATCGTCATGATTTTCGACGAATGCACGCCCTATCCCGCCGAACACCAGGTCGCGGCTGATTCCATGCGCTTGTCGCTGCGCTGGGCGGAACGCTCCAAAGCATCGCATAGCGGCAATCCCAACGCGCTGTTCGGCATCGTGCAAGGCGGCATGCATGAAGATTTGCGCGACGAATCCCTGCGCGAATTGAGCGCGATGGAATTCGACGGCTATGCCATCGGCGGACTGAGCGTCGGAGAACCCAAAACCGATATGCGACGCATACTTGCCCATACCGCACCGCAACTGCCCAACGATAAGCCGCGCTATCTGATGGGTGTAGGCACGCCCGAAGATATCGTCGCCGGCGTGCAGAACGGTATCGACATGTTCGACTGCGTCCTGCCTACACGCAACGCGCGGCACGGCATCCTGTTCACGAAATTCGGCGACCTGCGCATTAAAAACGCACGTTTCCGTCTCGACGCTGCACCGGTGGATAAAGAATGCGACTGTTATTGCTGTCGCAATTTCAGTCGCGCCTACCTGCACCACTTGATTCGTTGCAACGAAATTCTGGGCGCCCGGTTGGCGACGATACATAATCTGCATTATTACCAGCAGCTCATGGCCGGACTGCGCGGCGCCATCGAACAAGGCTGTCTCGCCGCTTTTGTTTCGGGGTTTCATGAGCAACGGGCGCTATCGTGCTAAAATCTCTCCATTTTTACGCTACCCTGTCCGGAGACTAACATGTTTATTACTAATGCTTACGCTGCTGCCGCCCCGGCCTCGCCTGCCGATACATTGATGAGTTTCTTGCCGCTGATCGTCATTTTCGTTTTATTCTGGTTCATGATCATCCGTCCGCAAATGAAACGCGGCAAAGAACAGGCAAAAATGATCGCCGCCCTGCAAAAAGGCGATGAAGTCATCACCAGCGGCGGTCAGGTCGGACGTATCGTCAAGGTAGACGAACAATTCGTCAGCCTCGAAATCGCCACCGGGGTCGTGACGCTCATACAAAAAAGCACCGTACAGACCATGCTGCCCAAAGGTACTATTAAAAGCATCTAATCGCAGCGTACGATTAACCGTCTCGCAAATTTTACCGGCGAGCGCAGAAACGAAAAACTCAACCGCCGGTTAATTCCGGCAGTTATAAAGGCAACAACATGAACCGGTTCCCACTCTGGAAATATCTGCTTATCGCCATTGTGCTGCTCGTCAGCATTATTTATACGCTGCCGAATTTTTACGGCGAAGTGCCGGCAGTACAGATTTCGCCTACGCGATCGGCTTACAAAGCGGATAATTTATTGCTGAAGGAAGTGGAAGACGAACTTAACGCAGCCCATGTCGCTTATACTAGCGCTGCTCTGACCGGCGACAGCATCAAAGTGCGTTTTGCCAATACCGATCTGCAACTGAAGGCCGAGGGGGTATTGCAAGCGCGTTTTCGCGACGGCTACAGCGTGGCATTGAACTTGCTGTCGGCATCGCCTCCGTGGCTGACCGCCATCGGGGCGAAACCGATGTATCTGGGCCTCGATTTACGCGGCGGCGTACATTTTCTGTTGCAGGTCGATATGCAGGCCGCGCTCGAAAAAGCGGTTGAACGCAATACAGGCGATCTGCGCACTCAGTTGCGCGAGCAGAATATCCACTACGCCGGCATCAGTCGTGACCGTCAGACCATTACCGTCCATTTCAGCGATCCGGCGACGCGAGCCCAGGCCGGTCAATATATCGGCAAAAACTTTGCCGACCTGCTGCTCAGCGAGCAGGATGCTCCCGGCGACTATGTTCTGCTGGCGAATCTGAAGCTCGCGACGCAAAAACGTATCGAAGAAAGCGCTATCCAGCAAAACATCACGACCTTGCGCAATCGCGTCAATGAACTGGGCGTCGCAGAACCCATCATCCAGCAGCAAGGGCCCGACCGCGTAGTCGTCGAATTGCCCGGCGTGCAGGATACCGCCAAAGCCAAGGAAATTCTGGGCCGTACCGCTACCCTCGAAGTCCGGCTGGTGGACGAAGATCACGATGTCGCGGCAGCGCTGCAAGGGCAGATGCCGTTTGACGACGAGCCTTATACCGAACGCAACGGCAGACCGCTGCTCGTCATCAAATCGGTGGCTCTGACCGGTGACTATATTACCGATGCATCGCCCGGCTTTGACCAGCAAACCGGGCAAGCTGCGGTACACATCAATCTCGACGCTCGCGGGGCACGTATTTTCAGCGACGTGACCCGCGACAACGTCGGCAAGCGGATGGCGATCCTGCTGATAGAAAAAGGCAAGGGCGAAGTGATTACCGCCCCGGTAATCCGCGAGGAAATCGACGGCGGACGGGTACAGATCACCGGCATGGAATCGGCGCAGGAAGCCTCAGACGTCGCGCTGCTGTTGCGCGCCGGCGCTCTGGCCGCGCCGATGGACATCATCGAAGAACGTACCGTAGGACCCAGCCTGGGCGTGGACAATATCGAAAAAGGCTTCCATTCCAATCTGTGGGGGTTTGTCGCCGTCGCCGTATTCATGATCTTTTACTATCGCGTTTTCGGTATTTTCTCGACCATCGCCTTATCGGTCAACGGCTTGTTTCTGGTGGCCCTGCTCTCGATGATGCAGGCGACGCTGACGCTGCCCGGCCTCGCCGGTATCGCGCTGACACTGGGTATGGCGATCGACGCCAACGTACTGATCAACGAACGGATACGCGAAGAACTGCGTAACGGCAATTCGCCGCAAGCAGCGATCCATGCCGGTTACGACCGAGCGTGGGGGACGATCCTCGATTCCAACATCACGACATTTATCGCCGGTATTGCGCTGTTCTGGCTGGGTTCGGGGCCGGTGCGCGGTTTTGCCGTGGTATTGTGCCTGGGAATCCTGACTTCGATGTTCAGTTCCGTCACCGTTTCG
>DAIETB010000258.1:0-2934 GCA_027345925.1 Sulfuriferula sp. | reverse complement strand
CGGGCGCTGGACGAAAACGGCGTGCCGTTCGAACTGGCGGCGGAAGGCTTGCTGGCGGTCTGCATCCAGCATGAAATGGATCATTTGCTGGGCAAGGTCTTCGTGCAGTATTTATCGCCGCTCAAACAGAGCCGGATCAAGAACAAGCTTAAAAAGCGTCTGCAGGAAACCATGTAATGGCTATAGCACGGCAAGCAGCTGAATATCGCCGCACAGCGTTTCCATTTATCGAGGTGCCATAATGCGCATCATTTTTGCCGGTACGCCCGAATTTGCGCGTATTGCTCTCACGGCCGTGCACAAAGCCGGTCACACTGTCGCGGCCGTGCTGACGCAGCCTGACCGGCCGGCGGGGCGCGGTATGAAACTTGTGCCCGGAGCGGTGAAGCAGGAAGCGCTGCGACTGGGCTTGCCGGTGCTGCAACCCGAGACGCTTAAAGCCGCAGCGATACAGTCCGGGCTACGCGAATTCGATGCCGATGCGATGGTCGTCGCCGCGTACGGTCTGATTTTACCGCAGGCCGTACTCGATCTGCCGCGATTCGGCTGCCTGAACATCCATGCTTCCCTGTTGCCGCGCTGGCGCGGCGCGGCACCCATCCATCGGGCGATACAGGCGGGCGATGCCGAGACCGGCGTGACCATCATGCAGATGGATGCCGGTCTGGACACCGGCGCGATGTGCCTGCAGCAATCGCTGGCGATTGCCGACGACGATACCACGGGCAGCCTGCACGACAAACTCGCAGCGCTGGGCGGCGTTCTGATAGTTGAGGCTTTGGTCGCGGCAAGCGAACATGCGCTCGACGCCCGGCCGCAACCGGACATCGGCGCGACCTACGCTGCCAAAGTGAGCAAAGCCGAAGCGCGACTGGATTTCAATCTCGATGCGGCGCGGCTCGCGCGCAATATCCGCGCCTTCAATCCCGCTCCCGGCGCGTTCGTCGGCCGACAGGAAGCACCGATCAAAATCTGGCAGGCGCACAGCTTGTCGATGGCCGGTAAACCCGGTACGGTGCTGGCTGCGAATGACGACGGTATCATTGTCGCCTGCGGTCGGGACGCGTTGTGCGTGACCGAACTGCAAACGGCGGGCGGCAAGCGGCTGACGGCGGCATTATGGCTGGAGGGGCATGGATTGGCGCCGGGGGCTGACTTTAGCTAATTTATCAGCGGATTCTGGACCAGCAACCGAATTGTTAGAAGCTCTACTTTGAGACTTCGGTAGAACTAGGTCAACTTGATTTCTATTGAGCAGTGGCACTTCCAGTACCTGCCGAAGTCTGGAAACAGAAGAAACCGGAATAACGGTAAACTGCACGAAAAAACCTGCCTACCCTCCATTGCGTTCATCTCAGTGAGACGGCATAAATTTCAATTTCACGCAGTACTTAAAAACAGGTGTAAACCGAAGGTCATTCTAGTTTTACTATCAATGTGCGATGGGATGGCGGAGGGTAAATGAATGTTGGATGAGGGATATGCCCCGAGAAAATTCGATTGCATTGCCATCAATTATTGGATACATTGCTATCAATGATTACATGAAAGGGTTCGCATGGCTACGAATCTCGTAGTACGAAATATTGAAGAAGAAATTGCTTTAGCCCTCAAGCAATTGGCAGCCTCTCATGGAAGAAGCGCTGAAGCCGAGCATCGCGAGATCCTCCGTTCGGCTTTACGACGTCCCCAACGCCGTTCTGTGGCTGAAGTGTTGTCACACATGCCCAATGTGGGTGAAGATGCCGACTTCAATTTCCGCAATACGTAGGAATTACGGTGTACCTGGTCGACACGAACGTCATTAGCGAAGCTCGCAAAGGCGCAAAAACCAATGCGGGCGTTAAAAAATTCTTCCGGGAAACAGATCCTGATAAGCTTTATCTCTGTGTACAAACGATAGGTGAAATCCGGCGAGGGCTGGAAAATATTCGTTATCGCGGTGACCTCCCGCAATCCAGGAAACTTGAAACATGGCTAGATCTGCTTGTATCCGAATACGCGGACAGGATATTGACGTTCGACGAGGAATGCGCGCAAGTATGGGGCCGATTGATGTCGCCTCATCCTGAACACCTGATAGACAAACAAATTGCTGCGATTGCACTGATCCATAGTTTGACAGTGGTAACACGGAATACGGAGGATTTTCGTGGGGCAGGCGTGGAAATTAAAAATCCTTTCGTATAGAAGTTCGGCCCGCACCTTTTTGCGGCGGCTGATGATTACCCGCTTTCTTTTTTCTTGTCGGGGCAACAGGATTACCCTCGGCATGTTGGGTCAAGGCTAATGGTCGCTGTCCGCCGCAACCAGCCACTTCGTCAAGTCATTAAGTATGTTGTGGGCAGCCATATTGAATGCCGCCGCCGCTCCCGCCGCGTTAAAGCTGGTCAAAGGCACATTTTGTACGAATACGCGCCGGGCGATCAAGCGGTGCTGTTTGCTGTCTATCAGTTGCGCGCGCAGTTCAACGCGGACGAATCCGGGTTGGGTCGTTGCGTCGTCGTAAAACGAGAGCAGCTCGGTGGATAAGTGCCGGTCGGCGCTGACATCGCTGTTGGCGTCCACAACCGTGGCATAGAGGGAGGAATTGGACAGTCGGGCGAAGAGCAGTTCGCTCCATCGGACGCTGGGGAGTTCGCTCCAGTGGGCGTATTGATAACGGCCTCGGGTATGCGGGCTGCGGCTGAATACCATGGATTCGTTATTGTCGAAGCTGCTGGAGCGGGTGGTTTCCACCAGCAGCGAGTATGGCAGGACTGCGGTAATCGCGGGCCGGTTGCCAGGCAAGTCTTCGAGGACGAAGGTCTGGCGCTGATGGTCGCTGGAATTATCGCCGAGGTTGACGCAACCGGCCAGCGAGGCGATCAGTAAGGCAAGAAGCACTTTTTTTAACATTGTTTATTCTCCTGGCGCGACAGCGGGTTTGCCGGA
>DAIETB010000252.1:0-8435 GCA_027345925.1 Sulfuriferula sp. | reverse complement strand
ATTCCACTACGATCCCGGTCGGGAGATGGGTGATCCGCACCGCCGAATCGGTTTTATTGATATGCTGGCCGCCGGCACCGCTGGCGCGGTAGGTATCGATACGCAAATCAGCCGGATTAAGATTGACCTCGGCTACTTCGTCGGCTTCCGGCATGACCGCGACCGTACAGGCCGACGTATGGATACGGCCCTGCGTTTCGGTCGTAGGCACGCGTTGCACGCGATGGCCGCCCGACTCGAATTTAAGCCGCGAATAGACGCCGCGTCCCAGTATCTTGACGATCACTTCCTTATAGCCGCCCAGTTCGCTCATGCTTTCGGAAACAATTTCCACTTTCCAGCGTTGCCGCTCGGCATAGCGCATGTACATGCGCAATAAATCGCCCGAAAACAGAGCGGACTCGTCGCCGCCGGTGCCGGCGCGGATTTCCAGAAAAACATTGCGTTCGTCGTTGGCGTCTTTAGGCAGCAGTGCAGACTGCAACTGGTTTTCAAGGTCGAGCAAACGCATTTTGCTGTCGCTGATTTCGATTTCAGCCAGTTCCTTCATTTCGGCATCGCCGAGCATTTCCACCGCGCCGGCAAGATCCGCTTCGGTTTGGGCATAAGCCCGATACAGGTTGACCACCGGCGAAATTTCGGCATGCTCGCGCGTCAATTTGCGATAGTTGTCCATATCGTTGACGACCGTTTCCACGCCGAGCAAACGATCCATTTCTTCCAGTCGCTCAGTCAGCTGAGCGAGTTTTTTCAGCAAAGTGGGTTTCATTCCGAGTGCAGCGAATAGAGCCGCGACAATAACGCCACCAATTCCTGGCGTTCCATATCGTCGGCATGATTAAGGGCATGGGTGGGATGATGCAAAAATTTATTGGTCAGGCTGCGCGACAGGATTTCGAGAACTTCTGCGGGCTCGTCGCCCCGGGCCAGCAGTTTCATCGCACGCTCGACTTCATTGCGCCGCACGCGTTCGGCCTGATCGCGCAGATTGCGGATCGTCGGCACGACTTCCCGCGTCTCCATCCAGTGCGAAAATTGCTGTACGCTGGCTTCTATAATGCCTTCGGCCTGGCTGACTTGCGACAGACGGTTGCTCATGCCCTGCTGAACGATGCTGCCGAGATCGTCGACGCTATACAAGAATACATCGGACAATTCGCCCACCTCCGTCTCGATATCGCGCGGCACCGCCAGATCCACCATGAACATCGGCCGGTGGCGGCGCGCCTTCAATGCGCGCTCCACCATGCCCTTGCCCAGTATCGGTAACGGACTCGCGGTACTGGTAACGACGATATCGTAATTGGCCAGATGCTCAGGCAATTCATGCAGGGCGATCGCACCGCCCTGATAGCGATCGGCCAGCGCGGCCGCACGGGCGACGGTACGGTTCGCTACCAGCATATGTTTGGGATGGCGCGCGCCGAAATGCGCCGCGCACAGCTCTATCATTTCGCCGGCGCCGATAAACAGCACGTTCTGCTCGGCGATGCTGGGGAAAATCCGTTCCGCCAAACGCACCGCCGCAGCCGCCATGGACACGGAACTGGCGCCGATTTCCGTCGTAGTTCGCACATCTTTCGCCACCGCGAAAGTCTGCTGAAATAATTTGTGCAAAACAATACCCAGCGTGCCCGCCTGTTCGGCAACTCGGGCGGCCTGGCGCATCTGCCCCAGAATCTGGGTTTCTCCCAGCACCATCGAATCGAGTCCCGATGCGACGCGAAACGCATGTCGGGCAGCGGCGGTATCCGGCAGTGCGTACAAATAGGGATCGATGCTCAGACGGCTCAGTTGATGGTAATTGGCCAGCCAGTCCTGCGCTGCATCGCGGTCTACGGCATTGCAATATACTTCCGTACGGTTGCAGGTAGACAGGATAGCGGCTTCCTTCACCGTTCCGGTCTTGATGAAATCGCGCAGCGCCGCCTCCATCCGTTCGGCATGGAATGCGACCTGCTCCCGGATATTCAGCGGTGCGGTCTGATGATTGATACCGAAAGCGAGCAATTGCATAATTTCTTTCGATCCTAATTCTGTCTGCCGGCAGGCGTACAGAATATTTTCGGCGCATAGCCTTCTATTGTTCGTCCGAATAGCATCGACATCGGATCCACATTATTATATCCGGACGCAACGGATGCCGTCTCTGTCCGCTCCCCGGCGGCTACAGGCGGCACACGATAATCCGGTACCGTTAAAACCTGCGTCAACAATGGGCTCATCTCCTTGATCAATTGCGCCGGCAAAGCGCTGGTAAAACTGTAATCCGCCGCCGCTTCTCCCCGCACCAGCGCAGTCATGGTGCCGAAGAAACGGTCTCCGATAAAAAACACCATCGTCGCCGTCCGGTTGACGACCCGTGAAGTCAGCACGTTGCCGTTTGCATCGAATGTATCGAAACGATGGTCGCCAGTGCCGGTTTTCCCGCCCATAATTATAGGGTTACCTTGCGCATCCTTGAAAGCGCCGCGTAACCGTATCGCCGTGCCGCGCTCTACAACTCCTTGCAGTGCGCGCCGTACTACCTCGGTTAACGCTGCAGGCAGCAGACGCTCGCCCTGAGGCGGTTTATGCACAAAAACGGTTTCATAGGGCGTACCGACGGCGAAACTCAATTTCCGGATCGATATCGCTGGCAATTTTACGCCGTTATTGACCACTATGCCCATCAATTCCGCAAGCGCCGCCGGCCGGTCGGCCGATGTCCCGATTGCCGTGGCATACGACGGCACCAGACTGTCGAACGGATAGCCCAGTCGCTTCCAGTCCTGATGAATTTTCTCAAACGCTTCGACTTCGAGCAGACTATGGATGCGTCGATCCTGAGCATTCCTGCGGTTAGTGCGGAATAACCAGCGATAGACCGCAATGCGCTGATCGCGGCTGGCGGCGATGACATCGGCATAAGTCGCCGCAGGATGATTGCGCATAAATCCGACCAGCCAGAGCTCTAACGGATGGATTTGCGCGATGTAGCCCAAATCGGCCAGAGAATAAGCCCCGGGCGCGAATTCCAGATACAGTTTCGACAACTGGCGGTCGTCCGGCATGTCTTTTACGTCGGTACGGCTGCGCAAGAACAGCTCGAACTGACCATAACTCGCCCGCGGCGCGAGATAACGAAATACGGCTGCCATTCGAGTGACCCCGGGGTGCATTGCATCAAACAATTGTTCAGTCATCTGCTGCGGCGATTTACCGCGGTATTTTTTATGGAAGCGCAACAGAAACTGCTGTCCTTCCCGGTCCGCAAAACGTTCCAGATAATGCTGGCGGACCGGGTTATCGGTATCCTTCAGTTTGAGTGCGGCAGTTTGCGGATTTTGCGCAATATAATATAAAGTAATATCGCGCATCAAGCGAATGAAAACCAGATTGACCGAATTACGCGTTGCGTCCCATAAATTCATTTCACGGGTATCGTCGTCCTTGTTGAAATTGACGAAACGGTGCAGACCGCCGCCGGTAAAAAAAACAGTCGATGTCGAAGCGGAATAATGCCGGTCCATCGCCGCCTCAAGCATGGATAACAGCGATTTGTCGGCGTTATGCAGATAATAATTCGCCGCCCACGCCGAAATCGGATCAGCGCCGGTTTCGGCCGCGGTTTTTAATCGCGCCGGCGACATCGTTAGATACCGTTCGCGCAATGCGGTGACGATTTCTAGATAGCTGATCAG
Source organism: Sulfuriferula sp. (assembly GCA_027345925.1). Classification (GTDB taxonomy): domain Bacteria; phylum Pseudomonadota; class Gammaproteobacteria; order Burkholderiales; family Sulfuriferulaceae; genus Sulfuriferula. The sequence goes on along the minus strand of DAIETB010000252.1, from coordinate 4,752 downwards.
CGTCCGCAATTTGGCAGTGGAACCCAAATCGAGCTTCGCGCCTTTATTGATATCGAAAGGCTGATTCAGGTTATCGGCCTGTATCCGCAGCAATGCGCCTTGTGGAGCGATTTCGTAGAGAGTGAAACTATAAATGATTTTATTTAAATCGTTTGCCGGGGTAAGCAGATTTTTGCCGTAAATGCCGAGATCGGCAGTACCCTGCGCGCTATTCAGGCTTAACAGGAATCGACTAACCGCCGTTTGCGCCGGAGCATTCAAAGTCGTGGCAGCGGTCAGATCCAGATGGTCGACATCGTACAACCGCGGTACATTCAGCAGATTCGCCAAATGTTCGCGCAGAAAATTTGCCGCCTTCTGCCGGACGAAATCGCGATGCGGCTGCCACTTTCGGGGATGAAACGTTAACGGTGCCGCCAAGGCAGCATCGCGCAGTGCGGGACTGATAATGCCTTCGCGTGCCAGCAGACGCAAATGCGCATTGGTCAGCACCTCCAGCGCACGATGATGCAAGTTCAGATAGTACGAGGGTTTGCGTTGTGCGATCAACAACGACAACGCGTGCTTGTATGCGTAACCGGTTACAGCATCCGGCCGTGCGGCTGCGAGCAACCGATTGACGACGCGATAATCGAGACCGTACCAGTCCCATAGCGCATCGGGCAAACCAACCACTTCGCCCGTTCCGGGAACGGCCGACAACGGCACCGTGTTCAGATAATCCAGCAACAGCCGCTGCCGAGTTGCAGTCGTGTCTTCGCCGTCGAGATACGCGCGCACCGATGCCGATGCCATCTGCTGCCATTTATCCTGCATGGTCAGCGTGAGCCCGTCTGGAGAATGCCGGTATTTTTCAATCTGGGTAGCCAGCGTACTGCCGCCCGGCACGTCGTGGCCCGGCTTTACGATTTGCACCAGCTTATCGATTACGGCTTGCGCCAGGCGATCCCATTGCACCGCAGGATTGCGCTTGGGCCAGTCGGTTCGCAGCAGTTCGCGATTTTCGATAAACAGCAGGCTATTGCGCAGCAAAGGCGGAATCGAGTCGAAGCGGGCATACACGCGTTGCGGAGTCCGGCTCTCGAACATCGTCAGTCCGCTGGCATCGACGATCGTCAAACCGGTCTGATCGTTTTCATGATACGGCAAATTCAAACCGAGATCGGCCATCTGCTGCATGGACGAATTGATACGTGCCTGCTGCTGAATTTCGAAGCCCCGCTCGTTCAAACGTTGCGTAATGGCCGGCAAGGCGATATAGCCGGCACGAAAATCGGCAGGTCCGTGAGCGGGAAAACGAAGCGCCGGACTGGGCCCATTCGCAATATGATATCGCATCCCGGCTGCATACCTGCTCAAAAACCGGGCTTGCAAAGTAGAGCTGCTGAACTCCCACGCAATCAGACCTGCCACGGCAATTGCGATTACGATGCCGCCTGCGGCGAAATAATAAATACGTTTCATGGTCATGCGCGGTATCAGCGAGCGTCCAGCCAGTTTTTCCCGATGATAAAATCACTGTATAACCGGGCTTCTTCCGTACCGGCTGCAGGTTGCCATTGATAAGCCCAGCGGGCATTAGGCGGCATCGACATCAGTATCGATTCGGTACGGCCCTGCGATTGCAGTCCGAACAAGGTGCCTCTATCCTGGACCAGGTTGAATTCCACATAGCGACCGCGGCGCAAGGCCTGAAATTCACGTTCGCGTTCGGTGTAAGGCGTATCTTTGCGCCGTTCCAGTATCGGAACATAAGCCGAAAGAAAATGTGCGCCTATGCTTTGCATCATTTGCAGACTGTTATCGAAACCGGAGCCGGTAAAATCATCGAAAAAAATGCCGCCTATGCCGCGCGGTTCGTTGCGATGCTTCAAAAAGAAATATTCGTCACACCAGACCTTGAAACGGGGATAATATTCACGGTCGAACGGATCGAGCGCATTGCGGCACATCCGGTGAAAGTGGACGGCGTCTTCTTCGAAACCGTAATACGGCGTCAAATCCATACCGCCGCCGAACCACCATACCGGCTCGGCACCGGCCAGGGTCGCCATGAAAAAGCGCAAATTGAAATGGACGGTCGGCGCGTACGGATTACGCGGATGAAAGACCAGCGATACGCCCATCGCTTCGAAGCCTCTGCCAGCCACTTCCGGATGCGCCGCCGAAGCCGAAGGCGGCAGGCTGGCACCGTAGACATGCGAAAAATTCACGCCGCCGCGTTCCAGTACTCCACCGTTTTCCAGAACGCAACTCAAACCGCCGCCGCCTTCGGTTCGCTGCCAGCTATCGCGCAAAAACGAATTACCGTCGACCTGCTCCATCCGCTCTACGATTAAACTGTGTAATTGCTGCAGAAAATCCTTGACCGCTACGCTATCCAACACGCCCCCTATCCCTTAAATTTCAATCTGTCCAGCGCCGCACGAATGAAGTATTCATGTTCATGCAGCACGAATTCCTGCTCACTGACGCAAAATACGGCCTGTCGCCAAATCCTTGATCATTGACGGGCGGCGGGAACGTCCAATGTTACCGCTGATCACTTGCACCCGGCTACCGAAGGCGCGTAAAACCTGGCCTGCACGTTTTAATGCCCGCTGCCCGCTGCGATTGGCGCTGGTAGAAACCAGGGCCGTACCCAAACGCCGGCACAACCTGACTGCCGGAGGATGGGCCGTATGCCGCACCGCTACGGCAGCGTGTCGCCCTCGAACCCAGACTGGGCACCGGGCAGATGCCGGCAGCAACAAAGTGACCGGCCCGGGCCAGTAGCCGGATTCCACGGCCTGCTGCAAGGCGGCAGGCTGCACAAACGGTTTAAGCTGGTGCGGATCGGCAGCGATTAAAATCAGCCCCTTTGCCTGCGGCCTGCGTTTCAGGTGCAAAATGCGCAGCACGGCTCGCCGCGAACGCGGGTCGCACCCCAGACCGTAGCATGATTCGGTGGGATAGGCCATGACCGCATTGAAATTTCCCTGTTTCAAATTGTTGTTCCTGCCTGCGCCTTAAAGCATGTTTTATATTTATTGAACACCACAATGGCTCATTTTTTGCGATCTATGGCGCGATAACCGATGTCGCGGCGCATCTGGCATCCGTCGAATTTAATCTGCTGCGCGATCTCATAAGCGCGGCGCTGCGCAATCTTGATGCTGTCGCCCAATGCCGTCACACACATAACTCGACCGCCGCTGGTGACCGGCTGTTTGTCCTGCAAACGGGTTCCGGCATGAAAAATGTGAAAATCTTCTTCATTTTTCGGTATGCCGGCAATCGGATCGCCCAGTCTCGGCTCGTTCGGATAGTTTTCTGCGGCGAGCACCACGCCGAGGGCAGTCCGTCGATCCCATACCGCTTCTATCGTATTCAGCGTGCCGTTGACACCGTGCTCAAGCAATTGCAGCAAATCCGACTTAAGACGCAGCATGATTGGCTGCGTTTCGGGATCGCCCAGCCGGCAATTAAATTCCAGAACCTTGATATTGCCGGAGGCATCGATCATCAGCCCGGCATACAAAAAACCGGTATAGGGCATGCCTGCCTGCTTCATGCCTGCCATCACCGGCATGATGACTTCACGCAGCGTCTTCGCATAAATTTCGGGCGTTACAACGGGAGCGGGCGAATAAGCGCCCATCCCGCCGGTATTGGGCCCGGTATCGCCGTTGCCGAGCCGTTTGTGATCCTGACTGGTCGCCAGCGGCAAGACGTGCTCACCGTCGCACATCACAATAAAACTGGCTTCCTCCCCGGTTAAAAATTCCTCGATCACTACGCGCGCCCCGGCATCGCCCAGCCGATTGTCTTCCAGCATCATATCGACTGCTGCGCAAGCTTCTTCCACTGTCTGGGCGACCACTACTCCCTTCCCGGCTGCAAGCCCGTCCGCTTTGACGACGACAGGCGCACCGGCAGACCGGATATAGGCATGTGCAGCCGCCGCATTGGTAAAAGTCTGGTAAGCGGCAGTAGGAATGCCGTGCCTGAACATGAAGCTCTTGGCGAAATCCTTGGACGCTTCCAGTTGCGCTGCGGCTTTCGTCGGTCCGAATATCTTCAGCCCTTTTGCCCGAAACTCGTCGACAATGCCTGCCGCCAAAGGCGTTTCCGGCCCGACAACGGTCAAAACGACCTGCTCGTGACGGGCAAATTCAAGCAACAAAGGAATCGACGTAATGGGGACATTCGTCAGTTCTTTTTCCGCTGCCGTACCGGCATTCCCGGGGGCGACGAACACTTTGGCAACCCGCGGCGATTGCGCCAGCCGCCACGCCAATGCATGTTCGCGGCCTCCGGATCCAATAACAAGTATATTCATTTTGATCAAAACGGTAATCGTAGGGTTGGAAATATCCCGATCATGATGGCGCTATCCGCATCGCGATCCACAAACAAGGCCTGATACAGCCATATTCAACGGGAGTGCAGGATTCGGCAGCTTTTTCCATAACAGGACAGCGCACGCTGCAAACAACATACTCCTGATTGCTCCGGCTCACAACCTGCAACCGGATTCCGGCCGGGTTCAATGACGGAAATGACGGTGTCCGGTAAATACCATGGCAATTCCATTTTCATTCGCTGCCGCAATCACTTCCTCGTCCTTGACGCTGCCGCCGGGCTGAATGACCGCTTTCGCTCCCGCCGCCGCCAGTACGTCTACACCGTCGCGAAACGGAAAAAACGCATCCGACGCCACCGCGCAACCGGCCAGCGATAAATGAGCCTCAGCCGCCTTGATAACTGCGA
>DAIETB010000246.1:0-6402 GCA_027345925.1 Sulfuriferula sp. | reverse complement strand
ATTCCAGCAGGTGTTGATTGAAATGTAGGATTGTGAGATCTGACCCCATCGGCCCTCAATCACCCCGCGCTCGAGCTGGACATCGAACTTGATGACCGCCAGGTCAATCTGACAGAACAGGGCTTCGACTGCGCTATTCGTATAGCTACAGGCTTGCCGGATTCGTCCTTGGTTGCTAGGGCGCTAGGCCATGTCCACAGGGTGGTGGTTGCATCTCCCGCCTACTTGCGCCAAGCGCCGCCTCTGCACCGGCCGGAGGATCTTGCCCAGCACCGTTGCCTGATCTACTCGCTGTCGGACGCGCCGAATGAGTGGCCGCTTCAAGATGCCGAGACAAGAAGCACTTCCGTGGTAGTGACCGGTCATTACCGAGTCAACAACAGCCTCATGTTGCGCGAGGCCGTCGCACAGGGTCTCGGCGTGGCACTCACGCCATTGTTTGTAGTGGACGACCTACTTGCCAATGGCACTGCAGTCGAGCTGCTGATGGCACATCTTCCAGCGCCGCATAGTGTATATGGTGTTGTGGCACATCGTCGGCACATGCCGAAAAAGGTGTCTGTCTTCTTTGACTTCGTCGCCGCTGCGTTGGCCTGAGAGGCTATGTCCGGCAGGGGGCAGCATGTTGGCGCTGGCTGCTAATTGACCAACTGCGCTGGTTTAAAATTGACTGGGAGAAAGGGCCGCGTGGCATACCTCTTGCTGAACAAGATCGGGTTTGGCCAAAAGCTACGTCGTCAGCGCATCAATAGCGGACATTTCTACTTGACAGAAAAAGCGGATATTTCTATTTGGTGTTGCCAGTTCTTATGTTCAGCTTGTCAAATATCGACTTTCATCATATAATCTCGCTCTTTTTAATTCAATTGGTTAGGCACTCACGATGGTCATAATTCGTCTTGCTCGTGGCGGCGCAAAAAACCGCCCGTTCTACAATGTCGTTGTTGCTGATTCGCGCAATCGCCGCGATGGCCGCTTTATCGAACGCGTCGGTTTTTACAACCCGGTAGCCAAAGAGGGTACCGAAGGTTTGCGTTTGAGTCTGGATCGCGTGCAGCACTGGGTTTCCCAAGGTGCGCAAATCAGCGATGCCGTGACCAAACTGGTAAAAACGGAAAGTGCACGAGTCGCCGGATAATCTGGTGGTCATGGGGCGGGTTGCCGCTCCGTACGGGGTCAAGGGCTGGTTTAAAATTCAGACCTTCAGCGAAGCGCTCGACACGCTGGCCGATTATCCGCAGTGGTACGTAGGCCGCGATAACGACAGGCGGATTTATACCGTCGCCGAAGTCAAAACCCATGTCAAGCTGCTGGTTGCAAAACTGCAAGGCGTAGACGGGCGCGATGCCGCGCTGGCCTTGAAAGGCTGCGAAATCGCCGTGGCGCGCGAAGATTTGCCTGCTGCGCCCGAAGGCGAATATTACTGGTCAGACTTGATCGGTATGGCGGTGAAGAATCTGCGCGGCGAGCCGTTCGGATCGATCGCCCAGATATTGGAAGCGGGCGCCCACGATGTGCTGGTGGTGCGCGGCGAACGCGAACGTTTGATTCCGTTTGTCGGCCAGATCGTGCGCGAAGTGGATTCGGCGGCGCGTACCGTTATCGTCGACTGGGAGCTGGATTACTGATGACCTTGCAAATCGATGCGGTGACCCTGTTTCCGCAAATGTTTGCGGCGGTCAGCGAATGCGGAATCAGCGGTCGGGCGTTTGTCCGCGGACACGCCGAACTGCAATTATGGAATCCGCGCGATTTTACCGCGGATAACCACCGGACGACCGACGACCGGCCGTATGGCGGCGGTCCCGGAATGGTGATGCTGGCGGAACCGCTGGCGGCGGCGCTGGATGCGGCGCAAAGTCGGCAGCAGGAAAAAGGGGTGGCGCGGCCGCACCGGATTTATCTGTCGCCGCAGGGGCGCAGGCTCGATCACGCTCTGGTGATGGAGTTGGTGGCCCGGCCCGGTTTGATCATGCTGGCGGGGCGTTACGAAGGCGTAGACCAGCGGTTGCTGGACGAATACATCGATGAGACGATTTCCATCGGCGATTATGTGTTGTCCGGCGGCGAACTGGCGGCGATGGTAGTAATAGACGCGATAGTCCGGCAGTTGCCGGGCGTGCTGGGAGACGCGGATTCGGCGCAGCAGGATTCCTTTGTGAACGGCTTGCTCGATTATCCGCATTATACCCGCCCCGAAGTGTATCGCGGAGTGGCGGTGCCGGCAGTGCTGACCGGGGGCAACCATGCGCTGATACAGCGCTGGCGGCTGCAGCAGTCTTTATGGCTGACCAGAAAATATCGGCCGGATTTATTGGCCGTACGCGGTATGAGTGCAGCAGAAACACGCTTGCTGGCGGAATGCCGGCAGGATAATCAACCGGATTAGGAGTTTCTGGGATAGCCAGTACGAATCCGGCAACAATAAACCCCGTGCGTCAAGCGGCGGCTTGCTCCGTGCGGTAAGGGCCTGTTAACGGGCCTACAGGTCCAAGACCTTAATTTAATTCAGGAGAAACGCAATGAATCTGATACAGCAGCTGGAACAGGAAGAAATCGCTCGCCTTGGCAAAACCATCCCCGATTTTGCGCCCGGCGACACCGTAATCGTCAGCGTCAAGGTCAAGGAAGGCACGCGCGAACGATTGCAGGCGTATGAAGGCGTGGTCATCGCCAAACGCAACCGCGGCCTGAATTCCGCGTTTATCGTCCGCAAGATTTCCGCCGGCGAAGGCGTAGAGCGTACTTTCCAGACTTATTCGCCGCTGGTGGAGAGCATAGAAGTCAAGCGTCGCGGCGACGTGCGCCGGGCGAAGCTGTATTACCTGCGCGAGCGCTCCGGCAAGTCCGCACGGATCAAGGAAAAACTGCCTACCAGCAAGCGCAAGACGGCTGCTTCGGTTTAAGTCAGTGGCGACGGGGACTGCTACGGTAATTCGCCGTTAGTTCCTGCAGGTTTGATGCGCGTCAGTTGGTTTGACGCAGAAAAGGCGCTTCGGCGCCTTTTATTTTTGCAGGCTGAAATCCAATGCCAGTTGTTTTAACGCTGTCCACGGATCGTCTTGATCCAGGCCCTTGATCATGCGGTCGATGGCAGCGGCCCGGCGCAGGCATTGCGTCAATGTCCCGGGTCTGATCCGTTGTAATGCCGCCTTGACAGCCGGCTGCCGGCTTTCCCAGACGCCGGCGTCGCGCAGTAGCTGCGGTGATGGCGTACCTCCGTGCGGTGTTGCTTTCAGTCGGGACAGTATGCGCAATTCCCGGGTAACTGCCCACAACGCCAGCGTAGCAGTTTCGCCTTCGTTGCGCAGCCCGTCCAGGATGCGGATCAAGCGCGTAATATCGCCTGCCAGCAGCGCGTCGGCCAACTTGAACACATCGTAACGGGCGACATCCAGCACCGCATCGCGTACGCTGGCGAAATCGAGCGGGCCTTCGGGAAACAACAGAGCCAGTTTGCGTATTTCCTGCTGTGCCGCCAGTAAATTTCCTTCCACTTTTTGAGTCAGAAAGCGCAGCGTGTCCTGGTCGGCACGCTGGCTTTGCAGCGCCAGCCGTTCGCCTATCCAGCGCGGCATCTGTTCGAGGCTGACCGGATAAACGGCGACGACGGCGCCGTGCTGCTCGATCGCGCCGAACCATTTGGCGGCAACGGTCGTCCGGTCCAGTTTTGGCAAGGTAATCAGGGTCACGCTATCGGTCGGCAAGGCTGTGCAGTAGGCCTGCAATACTTTGCTGCCGTCATTGCCGGGCTTGCCGGACGGTATGCGCAATTCTATGAAGCGGCGGTCGCCGAACAAGGACAGGTTATTGCCGATTTGAAGCAAATTCTGCCAATTGAACCGGCCTTCCGCCTGATGAATTTCCCGCTCCTGATAACCCCGCTCGCGCGCCGCTTGCCGGATGAGGTCCGCGCTTTCCAGAATCAGCAGGGGCTCGTCGCCATAAATGCAATATAACGGTTGCAGGTCTTTGGCTAAATGCCGGGCGAGTTGTTCGGGTTTGATGCGCATAGCCTGACTGACGATCGGCTAATGCAGCAGTGCAATCCTGCGCAATATCTGCTGGGCAGCATCGTTCTGCATGTCCTGATAAAGGAAATTTTCTTCGTCGCCGTACGCATAAGGCTGCGAGTTGTTATAGCTCATATCGCGGCTAAGTATGATTTCCGCCGGTTTGACCAGATCCTTGTCGTGTGCGAGCAAGCGGTATTTGGCGTGATACTGCAATTGATATTCGGCTACCTGCCCGGCGCCGTTAAGAGCGAGAATAACCATGGTACTGGTTTCGGAAATGATTTGTATCGTTCTCTCCGCGCTGGCAGCCGATTTCGCTAGCCGATTTTTATGTCCGCCGGAAGTGATGATTTTACGTAATTTCACGACCAGCGGCGAGGCGCTGCTGCCTTCTACGTATACTGAAGAAAACGGGATGTCGACCTGGGAGCGTAAATGGAAACCGCAGGCTGTCAGAGTGACGCTGAGCATCAGGGCGATCAGCCACCGGAAATGAAGAAAATTTTTCATGTCGTCAGTTTAACATAATAGAGATTGAAGCAATCAGACTACGATATTGACCAGACGACCGGGGACGACAATGATTTTCTTCGGTATTTGCCCGGCCATGAATTTCTGTACGCCTGGCTGACCCAAGGCCATCCGTTCTATCTCCGCCGCATCGGTGCTCTTGGATATGCTCAGTTCGCCGCGTAGCTTGCCGTTGACCTGTATCATTATCGTGATCTCGTCCTGCGTCATGGCATCGGCATCGGCGACCGGCCAGGTCGTGGCGAAGGTAGCCGAATCGGGCCGCAGTTCGCGCCACATGGCAGTACAGATATGCGGCACGATAGGAGCGAGCATGACTACGATATGTTCCAGCGCTTCCTGCACGACGGCGCGTGCGAATGAACCGGAATTGTCGAGCCTGGTCAGCGAGTTGAGCAATTCCATCGTTGTGGCGATAGCGGTATTGAAGGTCTGGCGGCGGCTGTAATCGTCGCTGATCTTGGCTATGGCGTGGTGCAACTGAAAGCGCAGCGCTTTGAGCTCTGGATTGAGTTCGCCGCGCCGATAAGCCGTAACGAGGCCGCCATTGACGTGTTCCGCACAAAATTTCCACAAGCGCCGCAAAAAACGATGTGCGCCTTCGACGCCTGCATCCGACCATTCCAGGCTCTGTTCGGGAGGCGCCGCGAAAAGCATGAACAGGCGCGCGGTGTCGGCGCCGTAACGGGCAATGAGTTGCTCCGGGTCGACGCCGTTGTTTTTGGATTTGGCCATTTTTTCCGTGCCGCCTATGGTCACCGGCAAGCCGTCGGCTTTGAGGACGGCATCGAGAGGACGGCCGCGCTCATCGGTGCGGACGTCGACTTCGGCGGGGTTGAACCAGTCTTTTTTACCCTCGCCGAGGTCGCGGTAGAAAGTCGGGGCGATGACCATGCCTTGCGTCAACAAACGGGCAAAAGGCTCGTCGGAGCGGAGCAGACCCTGATCGCGCATGAGTTTGTGAAAAAAACGCGCGTACAGCAGATGCAGAATGGCATGTTCTATGCCGCCGATATATTGATCGACAGGCAGCCAGTGATCGGCGCGTGCGTCGAGCATGGCGCTGTTGCTGTCGAAACTGGCGTAGCGCGCGTAATACCAGGAAGATTCGACGAAGGTATCCATGGTGTCGGTTTCGCGTCGGGCCGGCCGACCGCAAACCGGGCAATCGCAGCGGTAAAATTCGGCCATCCCGGTCAGCGGCGAGCCGGCGCCGGTCACAACGACGTCTTCGGGCAGGACCACCGGCAACTGATCGGCAGGCACCGGCACATCTCCGCAATGCTCGCAGTGCACAATGGGTATCGGACAGCCCCAGTAGCGTTGCCGCGAGATGCCCCAGTCGCGCAGCCGGAACTGCGTGCGCTTGCCGCCGAGTTCGAGTTCGGCGAGATCGTCGGCGACTGCATTGAAGGCGGTATCGAAATCCAGACCGTCGTATTTGCCGGAATTGATGCAGAGACCGTGGTCGGCGTAGCTGTCCTGCCAGGGGGTGATTGCTTCGGTATAAGCGCCGTCGGCCGGCACGATGACGGTTTTTATGGGCAAACCGTATTGTACGGCGAATTCGAAATCGCGTTCGTCGTGAGCGGGCACCGCCATGACTGCGCCTTCGCCGTAACCCATCAAGACGTAATTGGCGACCCACACCGGTAATCTGGCGTCGTTGAGCGGATGGCGCACAAACAGGCCGGTATCCATGCCTTTTTTGACCTGGGTGGCGACATCGGCTTCCGCCACGCTGCTGCGTCGGCATTCGCTGATGAAATCGGCCAGCGCGGAATTGTTTTCGGCGGCCCGCAGCGCCAGCGGATGCTCTGCGGCTACGGCGACGTAGGTTGCACCCATCAAGGTG
>DAIETB010000240.1:0-1882 GCA_027345925.1 Sulfuriferula sp. | reverse complement strand
GAGGTCGCGGTCCAGGTTTTTCAGCACCAGGCTGTCGTTGGTATTGATATGCTTGGACGGAATCCGGGCGATTTTGGCGATGATTTCTTCGATTTCCCGTTTGGTGATGACTTTTTTCTGCCGCGATTTCGGCAGGATGCGCTGCGCCGCGCCGGCTTCGTCGATCACGTCTATCGCCTTGTCGGGCAAATGACGGTCGTTGATATAGCGTGCCGACAGTTCGGCGGCGGTGCTTAATGCGGAAATGGTATATTTGATGCCGTGATGGGCTTCGAAACGCGATTTCAGGCCGCGCAATATCGCGATGGTTTCATCGATGCTGGGTTCATTGACGTCGATCTTCTGAAAACGGCGCGATAACGCGTGGTCTTTTTCGAAAATTCCGCGATATTCGGTGAACGTGGTTGCACCTATGCATTTGAGCTGCCCGGATGATAAAGCAGGTTTGAGCAGATTGGATGCGTCCAGCGTACCGCCTGAAGCCGCTCCGGCACCGATCAGGGTGTGAATTTCGTCGATAAACAAAATCGCTTTCGGGTCGGCGTTAAGTTGCTTGAGCACCGCTTTAAGGCGCTGTTCGAAATCGCCGCGGTATTTGGTTCCCGCAAGCAGTGCGCCCATGTCCAGGGCATAAATCGTGCTGCCTTCGAGGATATCCGGCACATCTCCTTCGACGATGCGGCGAGCAAGACCTTCCGCAATGGCGGTTTTGCCGACGCCTGCTTCGCCTACCAGCAAGGGATTGTTTTTGCGGCGACGGCAGAGTGTCTGGATGACCCGTTCGAGCTCGGCCGCACGACCGATCAGAGGGTCGATCTTGCCAGCCAGCGCCTGCGAGTTTAGATTGGCGGTGTAATTTTCCAGGGCGCTGACAGGCGAGGATTCGTCCGCCTGTTCCGTTGGAGCTTCGCTTTTTGCGGTGTCGTTTTGAGGGGTCTTGGTAGTACCGTGGGAGAGATAGTTCACCACGTCCAGGCGCGACAAGCCTTGCTGCGTCAGAAAGAATACCGCATGCGAATCTTTTTCGCCGAATATCGCCACGAGTACGTTAGCGCCGGTCACTTCTTTTTTGCCTGATGACTGGACATGCAGGATAGCGCGCTGGATGACGCGCTGAAAGCCCAGCGTAGGCTGCGTGTCGATGTCTTCGGTGCCGGCAAGCATGGGGGTATGTTTGCCGATAAATTCGCTCAGTTGTTGCCGCAGCAAATCGATACTGACAGCACATGCCTGCAAAACCTCTACGGCCGAAGGATTGTCGAGCATGGCGAACAATAAGTGTTCCACCGTAATAAATTCATGGCGTTTTTGCCTCGCGTCCATGAACGCCAAATGCAGACTGACTTCCAGTTCTTGAGCAATCATTTAATTTTCCTCCATCACGCATTGCAGCGGATGTTGATGCTGACGGGCAAACCCGGTTACCTGTGAGACTTTGGTGGCAGCGATATCCGCTGGGTACAAACCGCAGACTCCCCGGCCCTCTGTATGAACTTTGAGCATGATTTGCGTCGCCTGTTCATAAGTTTTGTTAAAAAAATGTTGTAATACGTGTACTACGAAATCCATGGGCGTGTAATCGTCGTTCAGTAACATCACCTTGTACATCGGAGGCGGCGATGCTTTCGTTTTACTCGGCGCTACTAGCGTATCATCGCGATGTCGGGCAGCCATTTATCGCCATCCATAACTCTATCTTCAAGTCCCCATTTTGATCGTTCAGCCGAAATTTTCAAGTCCAGAATGAGAAATAAATAAAATATCCATATAAAGCTTGCATAATTTATTTTATAGGAGTACAAAGTGGTTTGGAGTTTGGTATCAAGGTTTTTGCAAGTCTGGTATTGCCGTTGTGCGATCTTGGTTCTCAAACAGCCCATGG
>DAIETB010000215.1:0-5702 GCA_027345925.1 Sulfuriferula sp. | reverse complement strand
TGACCGGCACGGAGCCGCGCAAATGGTGGACGTGGGCGATAAGGCTGAAACGCGCCGGCGTGCAATTGCGCGAGGGCGCATTCTCATGCGGCCCGAAACGTTGGAAATGATACGGCTGGGCGATGCCAAAAAAGGCGATGTGCTCGGCGTTGCCAGGATAGCCGGGATCCAGGGAGCTAAACGAACCGCCGACCTGATTCCTTTGTGCCACCCGCTGTCACTGACAAAAATCGGAATCGTTTTTGAGCTGGCGGAAGGGGTGTCGGCGGTTGAAGTCGAAGCGACTGTTGAAACTTTCGGCCGTACCGGTGTCGAAATGGAAGCCTTGATGGCGGTTAACATTTGTCTGCTGACCATTTACGATATGTGTAAAGCCGTTGATCGCGGCATGAGGATGGAAGGCGTGCATGTATATGAAAAAATCGGCGGTAAATCGGGACATAGCCTGGTTACGTAACATATTGTTACATTTGGCGGCAAAGAGGAAATGATAGGGTATCGTCCGGGCAGTATCATATACGGTGTCAGAGAAGGCCGGTATCGGCCTGTGAGGTGATAAGGCGATTACATGATTTATTCCAGACTGAGCCGGTTGTTGATTATTTTTATGCTTATGCTGCCGGTTTCGCCGGAAGCGGAAGCGGCGTTGTCGGATCAGGGCGTAACCGGAGCCTATATGCAGGTCGCATTTAACGATCGGAAGGCCCAGGGCCATTCCGTTCCGGGCCGCCATGCGCCGCGGCCGGGCGCAAATGCGGGGATTGGTGGTCAGCGCCGTAATCTCCCGCCTGGATATAATCGCGGTTTCGGTTACGGTTTCGAACGCAGGCACGCGCAAGCGGTACCGATGCCGTCATCACGGCGACCGTTCTGAATTGTTGAGAAGCTTGCGCCTGTAATTGGTGCGATTTATCGCGGTTGCGCACCACAACGAAGCAAAAAAATACATCTGGAATCATTTATTTTTGTAAGTATTTGATATATAGACTATTTGATTTGCTGGTATGCTAGTTGCTTGGTAGTTGTCATGACTACTGCAAATCCCGCCCTTATCGTCCCTTCAACCTGCGCTTATTGCGGCGTCGGTTGCGGAGTCCTGATCGAAACAGACGGCGTCAGCATCAGCGGCGTACAAGGCAATCCTGCGCATCCTGCCAATTTCGGCCGTTTATGTACCAAAGGCGCTACGCTGCATCGGGTGGCGGAACAAAGCGCGGCTCGGGCATTGTACCCCGAATTGCGGGCAGTCCGCGAGCGGCCGCGTCAGCGCGCCAGCTGGGAAGATGCCCTGACTTATGCGGCAGACAAATTTGCGGATATTATCCGCGACCATGGACCCGATGCGGTCGCGTTCTATATTTCCGGACAACTGCTGACGGAAGATTATTACGTCTTTAATAAGCTGGTCAAAGGATTGATTGGCACCAATAATATCGATACCAATTCGCGCTTGTGCATGTCCAGCGCGGTCAGCGGTTACAAAGCCACGCTCGGCGCTGACGCGCCGCCCGCCTGTTACGACGATATTGCCAAAACGGACTGCTTGCTTATCGCCGGTTCGAATACGGCTTACGCCCATCCGATTTTGTATCGCCGGATCGAAGATGCGCGTCGACTCAATCCCGAACTTAAAGTCATTGTGATCGATCCGAGACGTACCGATACGGCGCGCGAGGCGGACCTGCATTTGCCGATATTGCCGGGTACCGATGTGGCTTTGTTTAACGCCATGCTGTATGTCCTGCTCTGGGAAGAAATGACGGATCCGCAATACATCGCTGCGCATACCCGTGGTTTCAGTGAGCTGCGCGCGACGGTGCGCGAATATCCGCCTGAAATTGTTGCAGGCATCTGCGGCGTCCCGGCTGCCGACATCGTTACGGCGGCGCGTTGGTTCGGCAAAGCTTCGGCTGCGCTATCCTTGTATTGCCAAGGCTTGAATCAATCCAGTCACGGCACCGACAAAAATACCGCCTTGATCAATTTACATCTCGCTACCGGACACATCGGACGACCGGGTGCCGGACCGCTTTCGCTCACCGGTCAGCCTAACGCGATGGGCGGCCGCGAAGTCGGCGGAATGGCGAATCTGCTGTCGGCGCATCGGGATATGTCCAATCCTGCGCATCGCGACGAAGTGACGAAATTATGGGGCGTGCCGTCGGTGCCGCCGCAACCCGTCAAAACCGCCGTTGCCTTGTTCGATGCGGTGGCGCGCGGCGAAATCAAGGCGGTTTGGATAGCCTGTACCAATCCGGCGCAATCGATGCCGAATCAGAACTTGGTGCGCGCGGCTTTGACCCGCGCCGAATTCGTCGTCGTACAAGAGGTCAATGCGCATACCGAAACCGCCGACTATGCAGATTTGCTTTTGCCTGCGGCAGCATGGGGCGAAAAAGAAGGTACGGTGACCAATTCCGAGCGTCGCATTACGCATGTGCACGCTGCGATTCCTCCCCCGGGCGAATGCCGTCCAGACTGGAAGATTGCAACGGATTTCGCGCTGCGGCTGGGATCCCGGATGGGTAAACCTGCCGACGTTTTATTTCCTTATGTTCATCCCGAAGCGATATTCAACGAACATCGCGCCACGACGCGGGGGCGCGATCTGGATATTACCGGCTTGTCATACGCCTTGCTCGATGAGCTGGGACCGCAGCAATGGCCTTGTCCGGAGGGCGAAGCTATCGGGAAGGAGCGTTTGTATGCGGACGGTATTTTCCCGTCCGCCGACGGTCGTGCCCGTTTCGCCAATACCCGTTTTCTGCCGACAGCCGAAGCGATCGATGCGCGTTATTCCCTGCACTTGACTACCGGCCGACTGCGCGATCAATGGCACGGCATGAGCCGCACCGGCATGGTGGCGCAACTGTACAGCCATGCCGAGACGCCGGCTCTGGCGATGAATGCCGACGATATGGCGCGGCGCGCTCTGGCGACCGGGGATCTGGTGCGGATAAAAAGCCGGCGCGGCGCGTTGCTGATTCCGGTGGAAGCAAGCGATGAAATGCGGGCCGGTCAATTATTTTTACCCATGCATTGGGGCAGTAAATATATCAGTGGCCTGGGCATCAATGCGCTGACTGGCGACAGTTGCGACCCAGTGTCGCATCAGCCCGAACTCAAGCATGCCGCAGTCCAGGTTGAAAAGGTGCTCTTGCCGTGGCAGGTGGTGGCCATGCGGCGCGATCGCGCTGTCGAGCGAATGTTGCGTATCCAGCCGTTGCTGGCGCGGTTCGATTATGCCAGTTGCGGTTTGTCGGGGCGGCAAAATCCGGTACTGGTATTGCGGATAGCACACGCGACGCCGATTGCGCAAGACGTGCTGGCGGAAATGGATGCCTTGCTCGACATGGACGTAGAAACCGACATCATGCGGTACGACGATCCGAAACGCGGCATTTCCAAGCGCGTACTGGTCGAAGACGGTCGCGTCGCAGGCGTACGCTTGACGGGAGAAATAGCCGCTCGCGACTGGCTCAAGGAGATGATGGCGGAGAACGCCGACATCGCGCCATTGCGTGCCTGGGTATTGGCGCCATTGGCGACGCCTCCCGCCGGCAGCCGCAGTCGCGGCCGCATTGTCTGTAACTGTCTCAATATAGCCGAGAGCCAGATCGTCGCCGCAGTCGTTCAAGGTGCCGATCTGGCGGTTCTGCAGACCGGACTTAAATGCGGGACGGAATGCGGTTCGTGCGTACCCGAGTTAAAACGTATCGTAGCCGCCTCGATAGCCGGCGGGAAGGAGATGGCGTGAATTATACGGTTATTTTGAAAGACATCGCGCGCGGCATGCACGGCGCCCGCGATTTGACGATAGAAGAAGCCAGTCTGATTTACGGCGCGATGCTGGACGGTGGCGTGCCGGAACTGGAAATGGGCGCGATACTGATTGCTTTGCGCATGAAAGGCGAATCGGCCGACGAATTGCTCGGTTTCTATCAAGCCTGCGAAACTAGATTATATCCCCTCACGCCGCCGCCGGGAGCGTTGCGACCAGTGGTCATACCCAGCTATAACGGCGCGCGCCATCAGCCGAATCTGGCGCCTTTGCTGGCGCTCTTGCTGGTCAAATTCGGAGTTCCGGTATTGATCCACGGTACGCTGGAAAGCCAGGGACGCACCACCAGCGCCTATATTTTACGCGAATTGGGTATTTTGCCCTGTATTCATCTGCAGCAGGCGAATACTGCGCTGGCAAATGAGGGGATCGCTTTTGTGCCGATTGCGGTACTGTCCCCCGGTCTGGCCGACCTGCTTGCATTGCGTAATCGGTTGGGAGTGCGCAATACCGCGCATACGCTGGTAAAAATGATTTCACCGTTCAAGAGCGACAGCTTGCGTCTGGTAAGCGTATCTCACCCCGATTACCTGAATAAAATGCGTGATTTTTTTATCGGCGCAGGTTTGCGTGCGCTGATCATGCGTGGAACCGAGGGCGAAGCTTTCGCCAATTCCAAGCGGCGTCCCGATCTCTGGTACTGCGAGGACGGCAAGGAACAATTATTGTTCGAGGCGGAAATCGGCCCGCTGAAAACTTTACCCGGATTGCCCGAGTCCATCGACGCGGTACATACCGCACGCTGGATAGAGGAAGCGCTGACAGGACGCCATCCCATTCCTTTGCCGCTCATCAATCAGTTGGCGTGTTGTCTGTACGGTGCGGGCTACACCAGTGACATGAATCAGGCAAAAGCCATCGTTGCGATGGAAATCAGCAGTCTGGCAGCTTAAAAGGAGCGCAATGATGAACGGAATAGTATATTTGATGGGAGCCGGCCCCGGCGATCCGGAACTGATTACCTTAAAAGCAGTGCGCATCCTGCAAACCGCAGAAGTGATTCTGGTCGACGATCTGGTCAATCCGGTTTTACTGGATCACGCCAGTCCCGATGCGCGGGTGATTGCAGTGGGAAAGCGCGGTGGCTGCAAATCGACGCCTCAAGCTTTTATACACAAACACATGATACGGGCGGCGCGCGCCGGAAAACGGGTGGTCCGGCTCAAAGGGGGCGATCCGTTCATGTTCGGGCGCGGCGGCGAAGAAATGGAGGCATTGTTGCGTGCGGGGGTGGCTGTCGAAATCGTCAGCGGTGTGACGGCAGGCATCGCGGCACCCGCCAGCGTGGGAGTGCCGGTGACGCATCGGGAATATGCGTCCGGAGTCACCTTTGTTACCGGGCACAGTCAAACAGGCAATCAGGTTAACTGGGCTGCACTGGCTGCCAGTCGCACAACGCTGGTGATTTACATGGGGGTCAAAACATTGCCCGATATCGTCGCGCAATTGCTGGCGGCAGGCATGCCCGGACAGTTGCCGGCCCTCGCGGTGCAAAACGGCACGTTAAAGGCGCAGCGCCATGTTGCGGCAACATTGGAGACTTTGCACGAAGTCATGATAGCGAGCGATATCGGCAGCCCCGCCATTGTGGTACTGGGAGAAGTAGCTGGTCTCGCCCGGATGGGGTTCGAAGCGTCTGCAATTAGCGCCATAACGGCATAACCCATTCATTTTAGCAAGCAGGAGTCTACGATAATGAAAAAATTGAAGCTGGTCATGATCGGTAACGGTATGGCAGGTGTGCGTACGCTGGAAGAGTTGCTCAAACTGGCACCCGATCACTACGATATTACGGTTTTCGGCGCCGAGCCGTATGCCAACTATAACCGGATTCTGCTCTCGCCCGTATTGGCGGGGGAAC
>DAIETB010000205.1:0-4023 GCA_027345925.1 Sulfuriferula sp. | reverse complement strand
ACTAATGCTGACATGCGCGGCGCGGCCTAATGGATGGCAAGAGCAGTGCCGTTATTGAACAGCATGTCTTCCAGCAATAAATAATCCTGGTTGGGATTCTGGCTCCATAGCACGATGAGCACGATCCATTTGATTTTTTCCAGGCTGGCTTCGTGTTCGTCCAGTGCCAGTACGCGATCGATAATCCATTCGCGCTGCAGGGCATTGAGCAATCCGGCATGCTGGAGAAATTGCAGAAAGCCCCTGCTTTCCGCGTCGATACGTTCGAGTTCGTAGGGCGCATACACGCGCATCGTCTGATTGTCGGCCAGCTCGACAGGATACTGGCTCGAATTGAGCGAACCCAGATCGGAAAACCAGTCCAGCGCGTGATCGATCTCGCTCGCGTTAAATCCCGCCGCATGCAGTTTGATCGTCAAGGTATCCCGGTCCGGGGCCAATTCAATCTGCGGGTAGTTTTCAAATAAAAAAAGCAGGATATCGAACATTTATCTTTATAAAACAATACGTTGGTATAGGCCGCCGGGCAAACTTGCAATTTCTCCCTGCAACTCTCTTTCTAACAGCATGGCGCAAAGTGCTGATGCCGTCAACCCGCTGCGTTGGGCCAGCATATCGAAAGATGCTGGGTCGAAACCCATTGCACGCCATAATGGATCGTCATTATCCTCTACCCGGGCCTCGGTTGGTCGAATTCCGGATAAATTTAATTCGTCGAGTATGTCTTGCGCCGCTTCGACCAGCTTTGCCCCTTGTTTTATCAGTGCATGGCAGCCGCGTGCGACTGGAGAGTGAATTGAGCCGGGTATGGCGAAAACTTCTCTGCCCTGTTCGGCAGCCAGACGCGCGGTAATCAGCGAACCGCTCTGTACGGCGGCTTCAACGACCAGGCATCCTGCGCTCATGCCGCTGATAATGCGATTGCGGCGTGGAAAATTACCGGCGATCGAAGGTGTGCCCAAAGGAAATTCCGAGATTATCGCGCCGTGCTCGACGATGGCGTGGGCCAGCGTTTTGTTGCGGGCCGGATAAATGATATCCAGTCCGGTACCGACGACGGCTATCGTGCTGCCTGTACCTTTGAGGCTGCCTTTATGAGCTGCTGCATCGATGCCGGTAGCCAGACCGCTGATAATGGTCAGGCCTGCTTCGGCCAGATTCTGCGCAAAGGCTTCGGCATTCAGGATTCCTTGCGGCGTCGCATTGCGACTGCCGACGATGGCGAGTCCGGGCCGGTTCAATAATTCGCGACGACCTTTCAGATAAATCAGCGGCGGCGGATCGGAAATTTCCAGCAACCGCCGCGGGTAATCGCTGTCGGCCAGCGTAATCAGTTGATTGCCTCGCTGCTCCAGCCACGCCAGAGCGGTGGCGATGCGTGCGCTGTCTACGCCGCGGGCGATGTTTGCCGCCAGATCCGCGCTTACATGCTGGCCCAGTTCGGCACGCGACGCAGCATAAATCAGTTCAGGGCCGCCGAAAGCCGCGAGTAAGGCCCGGAAAGATTTTCCTCCCAGTCCCGGAGTCAGGGACAACCCTAGCCAGGCTTGAAGCTCTCCTGCGGTCACGGTTAATTCCGGGAACGGCAGGCGCCGTAATTTCTGATTTTCGTCATGCTTGGGAATAGGCTTTCGGATCGTGCGTCGGGCCGCCGCGACAGCACGAGTTCCGATTGGCCGGTCAGGGGTTGCGTATGTAATCGTTTAAATTGACCGGTCCGGTGGTCTGCATAATGATCGCGTACGATACCTTGTCGAACACGCGATATAACATGATCAGACCCACCCGGAATGCAGGCAGCGGAGTGGCATCGGCGAGAGCCTTGTTTTTGTAGACCGCGAGCACGGTGCCGTCGTCCAGACCGTCGCGCGCGCCTTTATTGATAATGACGGTATCGTATTGTCCGACTTCAGTGATGCCGCGATAGGTGGAAATGATGAAACCGTTGATGGCATGATCCGGAGCGTGCGGGACGAAACGGAAAGAATACGTTTCGTGCGCTGGAATCAGGCGATCGTTAACCTCGATTTCATGACTTGAGGATACGATCGAGATCGTCTGCGGATTACCTTTAGTGACAGTTTTAGCACTGCCCAGATATCGAACCTGATAACCCAGAACTTCCTGAGTCACAGGGTCAAGCAAAGCATTTTTCGGGTGCAATATTTTCCAATTGGTCGTGTTGCTGTCATCGTTGGTAGCATAAGCCAGATTGCCGGTACCGATTACCAGATGTTCCGTTTCGAAATCGATGATGCGAGGCGCGTGTTCAAGTGCATCTTTTTCCATTACGAACGGTTGCTTCAGAAAAGGATTAATGTTCGCGGTCGGGATGGGAGGAATGCCGGTCGCTTCGATGGCGGATTCGCGCACTTCGGGCGTGAGGACGACGGTAGGTAAATTACTGTTGCGCAGCAACGACAGTCGGGGGGTAGCTCCGCTGGTATCGAGTACGACGACATCGCCCGGGTAGATCCAGTGAGGATTTTTGATTTCGGCTTTATTCATGCCCCAGATTTCAGGCCATTGCCACGGATTCTTGAGAAATTTGCCGGCGATGTCCCATAATGTATCGCCCTTTACTACGGTATAACGGGCAGGCGGGTTATCCTGGAGGCGCAGTACGTCGGCGCGGCTTGATAGCGCGATGCAGCAGGATAATAATAAGAATACGATGAGTTTGTACATGCTGCCCCCCGAGACCAGATATTGGTTTTGTCTCATTGTAGAACAATGGACGTATAATAATTCAAACCAGAAATTAATATTTTCTTTAGATTTTGCATGTAATTGATTGTGTAGGCAAGTATTTATGGCTAAATTAACAATATTGAGATACCCCGACCCCCGGCTTTATACGCGAGCCCGGCCGGTTGATTCGGTGGATGAGCGGATACGACAGCTGATCTCCGATATGGCTGAAACGATGTATGCCGCGCCGGGCATAGGTCTGGCGGCGACGCAGGTGGACGAGCATATACAATTGCTGGTGATCGATACCAGCGAGGCGCAGAACGACCTGCATGTTTTTATCAATCCGCAGATACTTGCGGCCGAAGGCAGCGCCGAACGCGAAGAAGGCTGCCTGTCGGTGCCCGGCATTTACGATAAGGTCAATCGCGCCGAGCGCATCACCGTACGGGCGCTGGACGAAAACGGCGTGCCGTTCGAACTGGCGGCGGAAGGCCTGCTGGCGGTCTGCATCCAGCATGAAATGGATCATTTGCTGGGCAAGGTCTTCGTGCAGTATTTATCGCCGCTCAAACAGAGCCGGATCAAGAACAAGCTTAAAAAACGTTTGCAGGAAACCATGTAATGGGCATCGACCAGCAAGCTGCCGGGGGATGCTGCGCAGCGTTTCCGGTTATCGAGGCGCCGTAATGCGTATCATTTTTGCCGGTACGCCCGAATTTGCGCGCATTGCTCTTATTTCCGTGCACGAAGCCGGCCACACTGTCGCAGCGGTGCTGACGCAGCCAGACCGGGCAGCGGGGCGCGGCATGAAACTTGTGCCCGGCGCGGTGAAGCAGGAAGCGCTGCGACGGGGTTTGCCTGTGCTGCAACCCGAATCCCTTAAATCCCCAGCGATACAGGCCGAGCTACGCGAATTCGATGCCGATGCGATGGTCGTCGCCGCGTACGGCCTGATTTTGCCGCAGGCCGTGCTCGATCTGCCGCGTTTCGGCTGCCTGAATATCCATGCTTCGCTGTTGCCGCGCTGGCGCGGCGCGGCGCCTATTCATCGCGCGATACAGGCGGGCGATGCCCGGACCGGAGTGACCATCATGCAGATGGATGCCGGGCTGGATACCGGCGCGATGTGTCTGCAACAAGCGCTGGCGATTGCCGACGACGATACCACGGGCAGCCTGCACGATAAACTCGCAGCGCTGGGCGGCGTTCTGATAGTCGAGGCTTTGGCCGCGGCAAGCGAACATGCGCTCGACGCCCGGCCGCAACCGGACACCGGTGCGACCTACGCTGCCAAAGTGAGCAAAGCCGAAGCGCGGCTGGATTTCAATC
>DAIETB010000196.1:0-7154 GCA_027345925.1 Sulfuriferula sp. | reverse complement strand
CGCTGATACGAACAGTATGCATAAGTAACGTTATTATCGTAGTGGTTCGAATTCGAGAGAGGCGGAATTAATGCAGTAACGTAATCCGGTCGGGGCCGGGCCGTCATTGAAAACATGACCCAGATGGCTGTTGCAGCGACGGCATAGCACTTCGGTGCGCGTCATGAGCAGACTGTTGTCGGCATGCTCGACGATGGCTACGGCGTCTATCGGTTGCCAGAAACTCGGCCAGCCGCTGCCCGAATCGTATTTGGTCGAGGAGTCGAACAAAGCGGCCGCACAAACTGCGCAACGATAGATTCCGGTTGCTTTATGATCCCAGTATTTGCCGGTAAACGCGCGCTCAGTTCCGTGTCCGCGACAGATATTGTATTGCTCGGGCGACATTTTCGCCTGTAACTCTTCATCGGTCGGGATAGGGTTATGTGCCATAATATTCCTGAAAACCAAAAATCGTTAGGAAGTTCGTGTCGGATAATTTCGATACGCCCGTCATTTTTATTATAAGGTGAATTATATGGCAAACGAAGGCTATCACGAACCATTGGAGAAATTAAGAGATATTACCCTGGATATGCATCGGGCAATTACCTCGCTGATGGAAGAGCTCGAAGCCGTGGACTGGTACAACCAGCGGGTCGATGCCTGTACCGACGCGGAATTGAAAGCGATTCTCGTGCATAATCGCGATGAAGAAAAGGAACATGCCGCCATGGTGCTGGAATGGATACGGCGACATGATACGGTGCTGGATCGCGAATTGCAGGAAAGCCTGTTCAAAACCGGCCCGATTACCGATCACAAGGATTGATTGCGGATCGTGCCGATTGTCATGCGCTTTCGTACCAGTCGTAGATCGCCGCCAGGTTGACGCAGGGATGGCCGTTCAGGCTGCCCTGCAAAACCTGAGGCGGCGCGCCGGGTTCGCCCAGATCGCTGACGACCGCGACTGCGCCGCTGAAATCGTGGTCGAAGGTATAATCGTTGACGGTGACCAGAGTTTTGATGCCCGCATCGGCGCTGGAGCGGATACCGTTAGCGGAATCTTCGAAAGCGAAACAGTCGGCTGCCGATACATGCAGTTGCTGCATCGCCCAAAGATAGATATCGGACGCCGGTTTTTTGGCGGGAACGATATCGCCGGCGGCAATCACCTCGAACCAGTCGGCGGCATCGTCGGCCAGACTGAATTTGAGCAGCGCCGATACATTGGCCGGCGTAGTCGTGGTGGCGATAGCCAGACGCAGGCCGGCCTCCCTGGCTTCAGTCAGCAGACGCTGCACGCCGGGACGCAGGGGGATTTCGCCTTGTTCGAGCTGCCTGATGTAATGACGGGTTTTTGCCTCGTGTAGCTGGACCACGAGTTCGTCGAATTGTTTGGGCGGCGTGTAGTCGGGCCGGAATGTGTTCAGGTAATATTTGATACGCTCTTTGCCGCCGGTGACGGAGAGCAGTTTTCCGTACAGCGCGACATCCCACTCCCAGTCCAGGCCGTAGTCGCGGAAAGCGGCGTTAAAAGCGATGCGGTGACCGTCTCGTTCCGTGTCTGCCAGCGTACCGTCGACATCGAATATTAGTGCTTGTAAGGGCATTTTTTTTACTCTTTCTTGCTCTCGGAGCATATTTCTGTTATTAAAGCGGTTTGCCTTTTTCAGTTCATTTTTGGAAGCGACTTTACACGATGGCTACAGAATTCACCAAATTTACACCGTACCTGCCAAAAGCGGATGAAGAATATATGAATGCCGCGCAACTTGCGCATTTTCGCAAAATTCTGGAGGCTTGGAAAGCCGAGCTGTCGCAGGATATCGACGGCACTATTCTCGCCATGCAGGAGGACGCCACGCTATTTGCCGATCCTAACGATCGCGCCAGTCAGGAATCCGATATGGCGCTGGAGCTGCGCAACCGTGACCGGGAGCGAAAGCTGATCAAGAAAATCGACGAGACGCTGGCGAAAATCGACCACGAAGAGTACGGTTATTGCGAAGCCTGCGGCGTAGAAATCGGTTTGAAGCGTCTCGAAGCCAGGCCGACGGCAACTTTGTGCATAGATTGCAAGACGCTGGACGAATTTCGGGAACGTCAGGTCGCCCGATAAAACGGTGGAGCGAATGGCATGAGCGAATTTACGGCGAAACTGGACGGGCTGTTATACAGCCTGCTGTCCTGGGACCAGTTGGCCGCATTCTGGCTGCGCGTCGAAGTGAATGCAGGCTGGTATATTTACGCGGTAGGGCAGGCGTTGCCGACGGCTGTCTCCGGGCCCGAACAGGTGCGCGATTTCCTGCAGCAGATCGATGCGCTGCTACGTAAAGAGCATGAAGAAAGATATTGCGGTATCGTGTATGCCGACGATGTGGAAGCGCCGCGCTTTATCGTCATCTACGATCCCCATCATCTCGGTGTGTCGTGTGGTTCGAGCAAGGACAGGGTATTGCCCGGCTGGATACTGAGCCAGGTCGCTCCCGAGGCATTGCAACCCACTGTTGTGCCGAATAACCGCAAGCGCTGGTGGGAAGGTTTTCTGGGTAAAGGATGATTCCGCTTCAGACAGCGGAAGGCTGAGGGGCATTGTTGCGCAGGTGATCGCGCAGAAACGCTATGAACGCTTTCAACGGCGCCGACAGATGCTGACGGCTGGCATAATACAAATACCAGCCGTCGTAAGTCGGTGACCAGTCGGTCAGCATTGGTATCAATTCGCCGTTCGCGATCTCCCGCATGAGGTAAGCCTCTGCCATGTAACCGATACCGATGCCGTCGCGCGTAGCTTTCACCATTAAATCTATATTATTGACAATCAGCGAACCGCTCACCGCGATTTCAATTTTTTTGTTGTTTTTCTCGAATCCCCACGTCAATAATTGCTGGTTGCCGATACGGAGCCGGATACAGTCGTGATTTTGCAATTCATGGGGCGTTTTCGGCGTCGTGTACCTGGCCAGATATTCCGGCGCTGCGACAGCGATGATGCGCGAAGGCGCGCTGGCCTGAACCATCACCATATCCTGCGCGATGACTCGACCGTAACGTATGCCTGCATCGTAACGGCCTTTAACGATATCGATATTGGCATTGTCGACATCGATATCGAGGTGTATGGCGGGATAAAGAGCCAGAAAATCCTTCAGTAGCGGCGCGAGTATCATTTGCGCCGGAATGGACGAAACGCTCAGCCGTAATGTTCCCATGGGCGCATCGCGAAAGTCGCTGATCGATTCCATGGCTTCGTTCAGCGTTTCGAACGCCGGGCGTATCCGTTCCAGCAAATGGCTGCCAGCCTCGGTCAGCGATACGCTGCGCGTAGTTCGTTGCAGCAGACGTACTTTAAGACGCTCTTCCAGCGCTCGTATGGTCTGGCTTAAGGTCGACGGAGCAACTCCCAGAAAGGTAGCGGCACGGGAAAAATTGCCGTGCTCGACAATTTCCATAAACGCTTGCAATTCGGCAAATTCGGCACCGCGCACGGGTTTTCCTTTATTTTTACGGGGCAGGATAATTATTCGTTTTTTCCGAACAATGTATGCATATTATTAGGTATTATCATTACAATCCAGGGCGATTACAATATCCTGACCGAAAATTAATCCCTGCGATATAGCGCCGATATGAATGCTCCCGTCTCCAATAAGGAAAAAATTCGCCCCTATTTATTTATAGGCGGTGCGTTATTGTTCATATTTATAGCCGCCGTTTTTTATTTTACCGGCGGTCGTGTCGCTTCTACCGACGATGCCTATGTTCAGGCAGCGCGAGTCGAAATCAGCGCCAATATTGCGGGACGGGTGACCAAGGTGTATGTAAGGGATAACCAGCGCGTCCATCGTGGAGATCCGCTGTTCGAACTCGACAGTCGCGACTTGCGGATCGCCTTGGCCGAGGCGCGCGCTAAACTGGCGTACGAGCAGTCGCAGATCAGCGCCCTGCAGGCTACTTATTTGCAGCGTCAAGCGCTGGCGAGAGCCGCAGCCGCCGCCCTGAGTTATCGGCAAAAAGAATTTCAGCGCCAGAAAACTCTAGCCGCGCAGGGTATTTCGTCGCAGGCGCAGCTCGAACAGGCGCAATATGCACTGGCCGACGCAATACAGAAACTGGCCGCTGCCCGTCAGGACCAGAGCAATGCCGAAGCGCTGCTGGATAACGGCGCGGCGAAACAAGGCCGCGCTAATCCAGCCGTACAACAGGCTCAAGCCTTGTTGCGGCGGGCGGATCTCAATCTTACCTACACGCTGGTCCGAGCCCCTATGGGCGGCATCGTTTCTCGTTCCGATTCCTTGCAAGTCGGCGATTACATCCAGGCTGCCGCGCCGGTGTTTGCCCTGGTATCGGACAGACATATCTGGATCGAGGCCAATTTCAAGGAAACCGAACTGGCGCACATGCGGGTGGGGCAAACGGCTACTATCGAAATCGACGCATATCCTGATCGTCTCTTTCACGGTCGCGTGGAAAGTTTCAGTTCCGGTACCGGTTCCAGTTTTTCCTTGCTGCCGCCTGAAAATGCGACCGGAAACTGGGTTAAAGTGGTACAGCGCTTGCCGCTCCGTATCCGGATCGACGATCTCGATCCGCAACATCCGTTGCCGTCGGGGTTGAGCGCGGTGGTCAAGGTCGATACCGGCCGTACCCGCTGGCAGGAGCTAGGGTTGTGACGCAGCAGAATGCTCATCCCGGCCCGCTGACAGAGGCCATCGAAGAAGCGGGAGAGGGCGCAGCAGCCGATCGTCCGCCGCATGCGGATGACTCCGCCGCAAAGCTGAACCGGCCTCTGATCACTTTGTTCATCATGGCCGCGACCATCATGCAAGCGCTGGATTCCACCATCGCCAACGTTGCCCTGCCGCAAATGCAAGGCACGCTGTCGGCCACCCAGGATCAGATGGGCTGGGTGCTGACCTCTTATATCATAGCCGCCGCTATCATGATCCCGCTGACCGGCTGGCTGGCCGGCCGTTTCGGGCGCAAAAAGGTGTTTTTGATCTCCATTGTCGGCTTCACCGTGACCTCGGCGCTCTGCGGAGTGTCGACCAGTTTGCCGGAAATCGTGCTATTCCGGCTATTGCAGGGCATATCGGGCGCGGCGCTGGTGCCGCTGTCGCAAGCGGTGCTGTTCGATATCAATCCGCCGGAAAATCATGGCAAGGCGATGGCGATGTGGGGGATAGGCGTGACGCTGGGCCCCGTGCTCGGCCCCATGCTCGGCGGCTGGCTGACCGAGGATTACAGTTGGCGCTGGGTATTTTTTATCAATGTGCCCATAGGAATAATAGCTTTTTTGGGGCTTTCCGCCACGATGCCGGAAACGCAAAAAATATTCGGCAAATTCGATTTTTTCGGTTTCGCAAGCTTGAGCCTGTGCATAGGCGCATTGCAGCTGTTTCTCGATCGCGGCTCCATTAACGACTGGTTCAATTCTACTGAAGTGATTATCGAAGCCATGATGGCGTGTGTCGGCCTATATTATTTTCTGGCGCATTCGTTTACGTATCCCAAGCCTTTTTTGAGTCCGAGCCTGTTTGCCGACCGTAATTTCGTCATGGCCAATATTTTCATCTTTCTGGTCGGCGTCGTATTGTTCGCTACGCTGGCCTTAATTCCGCCCATGCTGCAAAACCAGATGAATTATCCGGTTATATTCAGCGGGCTGGTGACTGCGCCGCGCGGCCTCGGCACGATGATAGGCATGATGGTGGTCGGGCGGCTGATCGGCAGATTCGATGCCCGGCTGATCATGGCTGCCGGATTGAGTCTCACGGCATTTTCGCTATGGCAGATGACGAATTTCGATCTGCTGATGGACGCGAGGCCGATTGTCGTATCCGGCATTATTCAGGGATTCGGCATCGGTCTGGTCTACGTGCCGCTGTCCACCGTGGCGTTCGGGACGCTGCCGTCTTCGTTGCGCAACGAAGGTACGGCGTTTTTCAATCTGCAGCGCAATCTCGGCAGCGCCATTGGCATCTCCGTCGTCGAAACCCTGCTGACGCGAAATACGCAGATCATGCACGCCACGCTGGCCGAACATATCACGCCGTACATGCAGAACAATCCGGCTGTGCTGGCCGATCATATCCATCTTTCCAGTCTTGCCGGAATTGCAGCGCTGAACGGCATGATTACCGATCAGGCGACCATGGTCGCGTATCTGGATGATTACAAACTGATGATGGTGCTGACGCTGGCCGTGATTCCCTTGTTGTTATTGTTGCGCGCCCCGGTCAAAACGCCGCATAAACAGGAACTGGCGGTAATGGAATGAGCATGCAAAAGCTGGCTTTATTTTTGAGCGCGCTGCTGCTTGCAGCGTGCAGTTCGGGACCGAATTTTTCTGTTCCGGACGCGCCTGAAACGCAGGCGTATGCTTCCAAAATGGATGCGCTTCCATCCCAGCAGCGGCTTGCGTTGGGCAAACGCATCGAAACCGATTGGTGGGCGCTGTTTTCGTCGCCGGAATTAAACGCACTGATCCGCCAGACCGTGAAAAATAATTATGATCTGGCGGCGGCGCACGAAACGCTGGCGCAGGCTGAAGAAAGCGTCAAAGCGCAAAGCGGCAGCCTGTTGCCGCAAGCGGCGCTTGGCGCTGTGGCGGGACGGCAGAAATACGGTGCCGCGCTGTTCGGCCCCGCCAATTTCAGCATACCGCCGTTTACCTATTACGAAGTCGGGCCGTCGGTGAGCTGGACCCCCGACCTGTTCGGCGGCGGCCGGCGCGCCGTAGAGCGGCAGCAGGCCCTGACCGAATATCAAGCCGAACAGATGGATGCCCTGTATGTCGCATTGACCGGAGATACCGTGACGACGGCGCTGGATATTGCGGCAACCGGCGCGGAAATATCGATGCTGCGTAATATGGTCGCTGAAGACGAAAATACTCTCAGACTGGTAGAGTCGTCGTATGCAGCGGGATCGTCAACCCGGATGGATATCCAGAGTGCGCGCAACCGGAAAATCGCGGATCAGGCGCTGTTGCCGCCGCTGATCCAGCGCTTGAGCGTCAGCCGTCATGCGCTGGCAATTTTCGTCGGTCGCGCTCCTGCGGACTGGCTGCCGCCCAAGCTGGATTTTGATCGTTTCGCGTTGCCGCAGGAATTGCCGCTGAGCCTGCCGTCCGAGCTGGTAAAAAAACGGCCGGACATCCGGGCGGCGGC
>DAIETB010000148.1:0-5301 GCA_027345925.1 Sulfuriferula sp. | reverse complement strand
GACGCCGACGACTTCATCGAACGCCCGCGCCAGTTCGAACGTCGCGCGTCCGGTCGCGCAGCCCAGATCCAGCGCTTTGCGCCGGGGCTTGTCCGCCATCGCCGCAATGGCGATGCGCGCCAGCGCCTGGGGAAAGTTAGGTACGCCGAAATACTCGTCGCCGTAATGAAATTCGGCATATTCAGACAGTTGCTTGTCGCTTTCGTAATATACGTTCGGCGGCACGACGGCGTTATCGCTGACGACGTAACGGAACCCGGCGTGCTGAAAGAAATGCCGCCGGAACGCGTACCGGGCGTCGCGGCGCGAGGCGTTACCGGAGGATACCCACGAACCGCCCATCATCAGATTATGCCGCCCGTCGAAAGTAGGCGTAGTAAAATCGTCGTAGATCGTATGCACGTCGAAGCCCGGGAAAGGATAAATCGGCGTTTCCGTCCATTGCCAGACATTGCCCGCTACATCGTAGAGCTCGCCGTGCGCGAATTGCGTCACCGGACACGGCGATGCCCAGTGATCCAGATGCCGGTTGGCGTCGGGCGCATGCGACGGCACCTCCGTCACTTTGCAGACGTCGTACAGTCGGTGCCATTCGTCTTCGGTCGGCAAGCGCACCGCCTTTCCGGTACCGGCCGACAGCCAGTTGCAATACGCCCGCGCTTCGTGATAATTGACCTCCGCCGGCCAGTTCCACGGCATGTCGATCAGCTCGGTCATTACGCGCAAGCGCCAGATTCCGTCCTGTAAATGCCAGAACGGCGGTTGCCGCGAGCCGCTGTAGCGCCGCCACGCCAGACCTTCTTCTTCCCACCAAGCGTCGGTCGCGTAACCGTCGGCTTCGACAAAAGCCAGAAATTCGCGGTTGCTTACCAGACAACGGCTGGTCTCGAAATCCGCCACCGCCGCAAGGTGCTCGCCGTATTCGTTATCCCAGCCGTAAATCCCGTCGCTACGGTCTTTGCCCAGCCTTACCGTACCGCCCGCGATAGCTACCAGCTCATTGCGCGGCGGCTCGCCCGTTATCCGGCAGATCGGCCATGACGAATGCGGGCCAACCCACTCCGCCCTTTGCTGGCGAATCAGTACCGATGAGGTTTCAAGATGGATGCGCTCGTGCTCTATTGCCATAAGGATCGCCCACCACGGATGATCCCAATCTATCGGCAGCGTCAGCGGCGCATCGGCGATGATCGCATCGACCGTTGCACGAACCCGGCGGCGGTAATCCCGTACCGCCGCGACGGTCGGCCAGCGATAATGCGTCTCGTCCAGGTCGTCCCAGCTCATTTCGTCGACGCCGACGGCGAACATCGCCTCGAACTCGGGATCGACACGCTCGGCAAGCAAACCTGCCAGCAACAGCTTATTGATAAAAAACGTCGCCGTATGACCGAAATAAAAAATCAGTGGATGGCGCAGGCTATTTGGCTTCACGAAATACGCCTGTTCTGCGGTCAAAGTCTCGAACAATAGTTCGTACCGCGAAAACGTCGCCTGGAAATACTCGCGTATCGCCGTGCGGGTCGCATCGACATCGGTGCCGTTCAGTACGGGCATGCGCGGAAACAGGAAAGAAGGAGCCAGATCCATACGGCCTTTCATTATAGTGTATCGTTACAGATTAGCGTGTTCGGTTCCCGCAGGCAAGAGGATCAAGCCTGAAATCGTTCTAACAATTTAATTTTCATATCGACAGAACTCCTTATTGAATCTTGCCAACTATTGTACTAATATTTGTACAATAAATTTCAAAAGGAATGTTTTATGGAAGCGATTACGTACAGCCATACCCGCCAGCATCTGGCCGAAATCATGAACAAGGTCGCAGAAGATCGCTCCCCCGTGTTGATTACGCGGCAAACCGGAAATCCGGTCGTGATGATGTCGCTGCAGGATTATAACGCCCTGGAAGAAACGGCGTACCTGATGCGCAGCCCGAAAAACGCGAAACGCCTTATTGAGTCTATCGAACAATTGGCGACTCAAGGCGGTCAAACCAGAGAACTGGCTACCGATGCCGATTAAATTTTCGGATCCGGCCTGGGAAGACTACCTGTTTTGGCAGACAAAAGACAAGGCCGTTTTAAAACGGATTCATGCTCTGTTGCGCGACATCCAGCGCATTTCGTTCGAAGGGATAGGGAAACCGGAACCGCTCAAACATAATCTTGCCGGTTTCTGGTCTCGTCGCATCGACGAACAACACCGGCTGGTTTACGCAATGCAAGACGATACGATTCTGGTTGCTCAGTGCCGTTATCATTATTGAATTCGACAATAATTTTGGCTACCCCTTAATATCCTGAAAACAGGCTGGACGATAATAAGCATTAGGCGTACATTTTTATGCAAGATAAAATGTACAGAGAACTTGGCATGAAACAAATTGCCTTTACCGAACTACGTAACCACGCAAAAGCTTTTTTTGATTTAGTGGAAGCGGGCGAAGCGATTTGTATATTACGCAACGGGAAACCGATTGCTGATATTGTGCCTATTGTTCCCGATCTTCCTTCATGGAAACGCAGAATCGCACAACCATTGATTTTAGACGGAATTTCAATCAGCACAATGATACTCGAAGACCGCAGGTCATAAAATCATGAAATTTTTCCGATGCAGAAAACACGTCCAAGCAATCTGATATAATTTTTCTAATGGCACCAACAGTACTTCGTAAAGGTTCATTTCGTTTATTTTTCTTCTCTCGCGAAGAGCCCCGTATGCATATTCATGTTTCCCATACGGACGGCGAGGCGAAATTCTGGCTTGAGCCAAAGATTGAACTGGCAATGAATCAAGGTCTTACAATAAAACAACTCGGTGCAGCGTTATTATTAATCG
The DNA here is from genome assembly GCA_027345925.1 of Sulfuriferula sp. GTDB lineage: Bacteria > Pseudomonadota > Gammaproteobacteria > Burkholderiales > Sulfuriferulaceae > Sulfuriferula. The sequence goes on along the minus strand of DAIETB010000148.1, from coordinate 2,457 downwards.
AACATCATCGTGAGGAGATTGTTTATGCTTGGCATATCCACTTCGGCAATTGAGGTTTCTTTGATCTCGAATAAGGGGTTTTGGTTGCTAGTGGAAGACGAAGAGCTTTTTGTTCCTTACTCCGAATTCCCCTGGTTCAAGCACGCAACCATTGAACAAATCGTATTAATTGAACGACCCACCAAAAATCATCTTTACTGGCCCTTACTGGACATCGATTTGTCGGTTGAATCCATACGCGACCCAGATCGGTTCCCTCTCATTTCCAAGCCTGCCCGCTAATCTGCCCCGGCGAACGACTGCCAGCGCCGGTCCGTCCAGAACATCCCTGCCGCCAGCAGTAACAACCACAATCCACCCAGAGCATAAGCGGCTGGCGCAGCCATTCTCAGCATCAACATAGCTACCGCGCCGCTCGTCAGCATCAGGCCGTATTCGACCAGCGCCGTGCGCCGGTGACTCCAGCCCATCCTGATCAGGCGCTGGTAATAATGCTGCTTGTGCGCCTGCCACACTTTCTCTCCGCGCAAGCCGCGCCGCGTCAGGGTCACGGTCGCATCAAGCACGAATGGCGCGAACACCAGCAACGGAAACCAGACCGGCCATGTCTGCCGCACGATGCCGAGCAAACCGAATGCCGCCGCCAGGAATCCCAGCGGAATCGAGCCGGCATCGCCCATGAACACGCGCGCCGGAGGAAAATTGAACAACAAAAAACCCAGCGCCGCAACCGCAACGACCGCCGACGCGACAGCGAGTCCGACTTCTCCCTGATACGCCCATACCAGCGCGTAGACGGCGAAACCCGACACCGCCATGCCGCCGGCCAGACCGTCCGCGCCATCCATGAAATTATACAGATTGGTCATCCACACCATCAGCAAGACCGCGACTACGGCCCATCCGGGAGCGACGCCCAAAGCCAGCACCAGCCAGCAAGCGATGATGCCGTGCACCAGAAACCGCACTGCGGCAGGCAAGCCGTAGCGGTCATCGAGGAACGACACCGCTATCAGCGCCGCCGCCCCCACCCAAACCGGCACAGGCAGGGCCGAACCCGCCAGCGCCCAGCCACAGGCAACGCCGGTCGCAACGCCCAGACCGCCGGTGCGCGGTATCGGCGCGGTATGCAAGGAGCGCTGGTTGGGCAGATCCATCGCCAGACGGGCGGCGTAACTGCCGGAAAACAGGCGCACCGCCAATACGCTGATAATCAGGGCGAACAGCACTGCCATCAAGATAATTCCATAAAGATGACCGAATGCGGTCGAACCCCGATCATTATGCCCAACCTCGTCGATCGATCTCGGCAGTCAATTTATTTGCTGCGGCAGCCAGCACAGGCACAAATTCATGAGCCGTTTGCAGCGCGCTGACAAGCACCGCCAAATCTTCTACGTATTCGTGAACCATCTGGTTTCTGATTTGACGCATGACCAGCCACGCTTCGGTAGACTCAAGCAACCCTAAACGCTCGGCGCGGTCTAGATTATCGATAGCCGCACCCGGCGTTTCCCCCAGCGCCGCAAGCAGCAGAGGCAGCAGTTTATCGCCTATCGTATCTTGCAGACGCCCGAATCTGCCGACAAACGCTTCCACCCGCTCCGCCAATTCGAGATCGGTTTCGAGCGATGCGGCGCGGTCTGCGCTAAACGGCACATCAAACAGTCTTTGATCGGTACTGACAAGATGCCGGCATCCCTTACGGACGACTCGTGTCAGGAATTGCATCTTCAATACGCCATTTCCTTTTTGAGAGCTCGTCACAATTTTATCCCTTCACTGAAAGCGACATCGTGGATAGGCAGTCGCGCCAGATTCGGAGCAAACAATACCACATCCACTTTACGGCCCGACATCAAGCGGGTCACTTTAGCCGCAAACTGCGCCGCCAGAAGCGCAGGGTTGTCTACCCGTTCCGGTATATCGAGCAGAATATCGACATCTCCGCCGCGCAGACTATCATACATCCGCGAACCGAACAGCCAGACGCCGACCTTCGCACCGAACATCTCGACCCCGGCGGACCGGATCGCAGTTTGCTGATCCTGACTGAGGCGCATGCTTATTCGCTCCTTCTCGACACTGCGCCAAAATTCACGCGCGGTTTATACTGCTCAAAAACAACGATGAAGCATGCAATGGTCATTATTCCCGCTTTCCGTTCAAATCGTTCCCGGCCGATAGCCCGGGAAAATGCACCATTATATATTCCGTCACTGACCGATAAAGCAAACTCAGATTGGCCGGCCCGTCCAAATATCGTTTAATCGCAATAAGCCGCATTTTAGGATCATCCGGATATTCTTGCGTAATGGCATTACGGGCAACGCGCAGCTTTTCCATTCTTCGACCGAAGGTATTGCCCCAAGTCGCTCCAGTCTGTTCAATTTCTCGGCAAACGTCGCACTGGAAAGAATAGGCTCCTGCGCCAGAACCACAATCAAGGGTAAAATT
>DAIETB010000135.1:0-4091 GCA_027345925.1 Sulfuriferula sp. | reverse complement strand
CGCGGAAAACTGTTTACGGTTAAGTTTACCTCTGGCCGAAAAACTGGATTTGCCGGTAGTGGCCACGCATCCGGTGCAATTTCTCGACAGTGCGGATTTCAAGGCGCATGAAGCCCGCGTTTGCATCGCCGAAGGCGCGTTGCTGGGCGACCGTCGTCGTCAGCGTTCGTTTACCGAAGATCAATACTTCAAAACGCAGGAGGAAATGGGTATATTATTTGCCGACTTGCCTCAGGCATTGGCCAACAGCGTGGAAATTGCACAGCGCTGTTCGCTTAACCTGGAACTAGGCGTCAGCAAACTGCCGCAATTTCCGACGCCGGCCGGCATGACGCTGGACGATTTTTTACGGCAGCGCGCGGCCGACGGCTTGACGGCGCGCCTGCAATTACTGTTTCCCGAGCCGGCGACACGCGCCTCGCACGAAACGGAATACCGTGATCGATTGCGATTTGAGCTCGACATGATCGTTCAAATGGGTTTTCCGGGTTATTTCCTGATCGTGGCCGATTTTATCAACTGGGCCAAAAGCAACGGCGTTCCCGTCGGTCCGGGGCGCGGTTCCGGAGCTGGATCTCTGGTCGCTTACGTCCTGGGCATTACCGATCTCGATCCGTTGCCCTACGATCTGCTGTTTGAACGTTTTTTGAATCCGGAACGCGTCTCCATGCCCGACTTCGACGTCGATTTCTGCCAGGACGGACGCGAACGGGTGATCAATTATGTCAAGGAAAAATACGGCCGCGAGGCGGTATCGCAGATCGTCACTTTCGGCACCTTGGGGTCCAAGTCGGTCATACGCGACGTCGGCCGGGTGCTGGACCTGCCCTACAATTTATGCGATCAGCTCTCCAAGCTGGTTCCCATGGACGGCGTCAAACCGGTATCGCTGGCCAAAGCGCTGGAATTGGAACCGCAACTCAAAGAGCGCTACGACAACGAAGAGGACGTACACGAACTCTTCGATCTGGCGCAGAAACTGGAAGACCTGACCCGCAACGTCGGCATGCACGCCGGTGGGGTATTGATCGCTCCTGGCAAGATCAGCGATTTTTGTCCGATTTACATTGCCGACGGTTCGGATTCAGCGGTGTCGCAATTCGACAAGGACGACGTGGAAAAAGCCGGGCTGGTGAAATTCGACTTCCTCGGTTTGCGTACGCTGACTATTCTGGACTGGGCCATGCATTATGTCGCGCAACTGTCGCCCGACGGCAAAGCGTCGTTCAGCCTGGAAACCTTGCCGCTTAACGACCGGGGCAGTTACGGTTTGCTCAAATCGTGCAAGACCACCGCTGTATTCCAGCTCGAATCGCGCGGCATGAAGGATCTGATCCGCCGCTTGCAGCCGGATTGCTTCGAAGATGTGGTGGCGCTGGTCGCGCTGTTCCGTCCCGGACCGCTGGAATCGGGCATGGTCGACGATTTTATCAATCGCAAGCACGGCCGGGCGCGGGTCGATTACATGCATCCCATGCTCGAAGGCACGCTCAAGCCGACTTACGGGGTGATTGTTTATCAGGAACAAGTCATGCAGATCGCCCAGATCATGGGCGGTTATACGCTGGGCTCGGCGGATTTGCTGCGGCGGGCGATGGGCAAGAAAAAAGCCGAGGAGATGGCGCAGCATCGCGATATTTTCGTCAACGGCGCGGTGAAAAAAGACGTCGATGCCAAACTGGCGACGAACATTTTCAACCTGATGGAAAAATTCGCGGGCTACGGTTTCAACAAATCGCATTCCGCCGCGTATGCGCTGGTGGCTTATCATACGGCATATCTGAAAGCGCATCATCCCGCTGCCTTTATGGCGGCGACCCTGTCCGCCGATATGGACGATACCGACAAGGTGAAGCATTTTTACGAAGATACTCTGGCTCTGGGCCTGGAAATTCTTCCGCCGGACATCAATCGCTCGGGATATCGTTTCGTGCCGGAGAACGAACGGCAGATACGCTACGGGCTCGGCGCGATCAAAGGCACCGGGGAAGCGGCGATTGCCGCTATCGTCGCGGTACGCGATGCGGACGGTCCGTACGTCGACCTGTTCGATCTGGTGCGGCGCGTCGACAAGCGCAGCGTCAACCGGCGGGCGCTGGAATCGCTGGTTCGCGCCGGCGCATTCGACAGTATCAACGATCATCGCGCCGCCTTGCTGGCTTCGGTCGGCATGGCGATGGAGCTCGCCGGGCAAGCCGCCGCGTCGGCTAATCAGGTCAGTCTGTTTGCCGATGACGATCAGCATGCCGATTCGCAACTGAAATTGGTCGAGGTGCCACACTGGCGCGATAAGGAACAGTTGCTGCAGGAAAAAACGGCACTGGGTTTTTATTTCAGCGGGCATCCGTTCGACGCGTATACTCAGGAACTGAAAGCCCTGGTTAAACTCCGCCTGGACAATCTGCAGCCGGGGTCGCAGCCGGTTTTGCTGGCAGGCATTATCGTTTCCCTGCGCACGCAGATGACCCGACGCGGTAAAATGGCGTTCGTATTACTGGACGACGGTCTGGCGGCTGTGGAAGTGCCGGTGTTCAATGAGGTTTTCGAACGTCACCGCGACTGGTTGAAAGAGGATCAGCTCCTGTTGGTGGAAGGCAAAATCAGCAAGGACGATTATTCCGGCGGCGTGAGGATTAACGTCGACAAACTGTACGATATCGCCACAGCGCGGACGAAATTTGCCAAAGTATTGCAGTTGTCGGTGCCGCAACCGATGACGGTCACGCATCTTCAAACTTTATTGCGGCCCTATTGCGACGGCGAAAGCGGCTGTCCGGTACGACTTAAATACCGGTTGCCGCAGGTGCACGCCGAACTGGAACTGGGTTCGGCCTGGCGGGTGATGCTGCACGACGATTTGTTGGCAGCATTGCAGGCCGCATTGGGAGAGGTTGCAGTCTGTTATTGATTCATGGAGGCTGCTTGGAATTTACGTATGTACACCACTCCTATATGAACAATTCACCGCCGGCGCGTTGCATGGCTCCGGCAAGCTTTCCATCAAACGTTGCCAATACAGCCCCCATGCGCAGCGCCAAATCCAAGTACGTAGCGTCATACGCAGTCAGCGTATATTCGCGGGCGAGCGCTATTACCTGATCTTGGCGCGCTGCTGGTGTTGCTTCGTCAACGGCGATTGGCAACCGAGCTAGCCGCGTCAGGTAGTCAATCGTTTGTGCCTCCGTGATGATCTTTCGCCGCTCGCCGACAAGCAGAGCGTTTGCAATTTCGGTCTGCCAGAGTGAAGGCACCGATGCTTCCATTTCGGTTATGGTTTGTAATGCGCGGTCTGCGCAATCAGCTTCGTCGGGCCTCTCGCGTGCGTATATCCACGCTAGCGCCATAGATGCATCGATCACTAAAGTCATCGACGGCCTTCAGCAACCATTTCGCCAATGTCCTGAGCGGTGACGCCTTGCACTTTCTTGAAGGCGCGCATGGAAGCCACCGCAGCATGCACGTCGTAGTGCGCAGCCGTTTTGCTTGGAACGAGATCCGCAACAGCTTTTCCCCTTACCGTGATTGTGTAACGTTGCCCATGCGCTACTGCGCGCAGGAGTTCGGACAATTTGGCTTTGGCGTCAAAGGCGCCGACTTCTTGGAACATGATAATCCTTTAAACCTAGTTTGTGACCTAGTTCACTATATAATAGATGCGCATAGAAATCCAGAATTTTTGACAGTTCCGTGTTGTTTGCTGGAAGTCCAGCAAACGGAGGTTTGTTGGATTGCATCTGACATCATAAAAATGTCCTTGTATTACGTTATTCTAAAATTCCTTCCGATATTCAAAGTACAGCGATAATCCCGGATCCGGCGATTGCCCACTTATCTTCCTTGGCATGAAAGCATTCGGCTGGAGGAGTATCTACCGACCCCAAAATGGATTGACTTCCGATAATAACGAATTCGTTTCATTTGTTATCGCAGCCGCTGCACGAATCAAATGTTCGAGTTCGCTTTTTTGCATGATCTGATGATCTCCAATCTTAATTTATTGGGCAAAATGCAGGATACGGGCGAGGCTTGACGCAATTGGTTTCCCCGCTCGCTGTTCGATAATGCCAGGGCCCAATCCCGTTCCAGCAATA
>DAIETB010000117.1:0-27240 GCA_027345925.1 Sulfuriferula sp. | reverse complement strand
TGGGGAGGAGCTGGTGCGGCCCTCGTTAGCGGCGCTTTGTACCTGGAGAGGCATGGAATAAACTGGATGCCGCAATGGGTGGTTCATCTCGGGGATGCCTCGTATTCGTTATATTTATTTCATGCAATGATTATCCCCGCCATAATCCTGCTTTGTATGAAATTGGCCATTAAACAAAATGCCGTTATTTTCGTGTTGGCCATGGCTGCTTCGCTAGGCGGTAGCTACCTTATTTATATTTATGTGGAAAAACCGCTGACAGATTGGTTCAAAATTAAACGCCGCGATTTGATTCCTGTCCGTTAACGCCGTAAAACAGTAAGAAGCAGCCGAGCTTGGCCAGCCATATCTTAGTGATTTATTTCTGAGCATGTATTAATGAAAGCTGAAAGTGCCCAAACTATTAAGTATCAATAACTATCATTATCGCCGCGGCGGCTCGGACGTGGTGTATCTGGAACATGCCGCGCTGATGGAAGAGCTGGGCTGGCAAAATGCGTTCTTTTCGATGCATCATCCCAAAAATATCGAATCGGAATGGTCTCAATATTTCGTCGATGAAATCGAATTCGGGCATGCTTATTCGCTAGCCGAAAAAGTATCGATGGTGTCGAAAGTCATCTATTCTTTCGAAGCGCAAAAAAAATTACGCCGACTCATGCAGCGCTATCAGCCCGACATTGCCCATTTGCATTGCATTTATCATCATCTTTCGCCATCTATTATTCCTGAGCTCGCCAAGGTTGGTGTGCCGGTCGTGATGACAGCGCACGATCTGAAAATCGCCTGTCCGGCTTATAAAATGCTCAATGACGGCGGAATCTGCGAGCGTTGTAAAGACGGCAGTTTTCTGAATGTGATCAAACATCGTTGCGTACGCGGCTCGACGGGTGCGAGTGCAGTGGTTGCGGTCGAGAGCATGCTGCATTACCGGTTGAATACCTACAAGAAACATTTGAGCAAAGTCGTAGTGCCGAGCCGGTTTTTCATGGAAAAATTTGTCGAATGGGGATGGCCGCGCGAGAAATTTATCCATATCCCGAATTACGTCGACGCTACCCGTTTTACCCCTGCGTACCAACCCGGCGATTATTTTCTTTTCTTCGGGCGTCTGGCGCCGGAAAAGGGGGTGAGCACTTTGATACGGGCGGCGCAAGCGGCGGGCGTCAAATTGAAATTGGCGGGCACCGGGCCGGAACAGGACATGCTGCATGCGCTTGCACTGGAATTGAAGGCCGAGGTGGAATTTCTCGGTTATCAATCGGGCGATGCTCTGCATGCGCTGATACGCGGTGCGCGCGCTATCGTTCTGCCCTCCGAATGGTATGAGAATGCGCCCATGAGCATTCTGGAAAGTTACGCCTTCGGCAAACCGGTAATCGGGGCGAATATCGGCGGCATCCCAGAAATGATTGTTGAGGGGGAAACCGGCTGGCAATTCGAGAGCAGAAATGTCGACGAATTAAGTGCCGTATTATCTCAGGTTCAGACGATGAGCGATGGCGATATCGCCGCGTTAGGCAAAGCTGCGAGAGCGATGGTAGAGTCGAAATTCAACCGGGCGGGATACGTCCAGGCTACTTTGAATATGTATGCGGAATTGGGAATGAAAGCGTAATGATAAAAAAACAGATAATGATATTGGGTACTCGCGGCGTTCCCGCGGCGCACGGCGGTTTTGAAACCTTCGCCGAACATCTCGCGCTGTATCTCGTTAAGCAAAACTGGGATGTAACGGTATATTGCCAGGAAGACGGGGCTGGCCCGATATTCGAAGATAACTGGCAGGGCGTGCGCCGGATACGAATTCCGGTAGCGGCAACGGGAGCGAAAAGCACTATTATATTCGACTGGAAATCGACGGTGCATGCCTCGAAGCAGGAAGGGCTGGTATTGACGCTGGGCTACAATACCGCCGTATTTTGCGCATTATATCGTCTGAGCGGGCATAAAAACCTGATTAACATGGACGGCATCGAATGGCACCGGCAAAAGTGGGGCGCCATCGCCAAAGCATGGTTCTGGATGAACGACTGGGCCGGCTGCTGGCTGGGCAACCATCTGATCGCCGATCATCCGGCGATCAAACAACATCTTGCGACGCGGGTTAATGGCAACAAGATTACGACGATTCCTTACGGCGCCGATTCGGTCGAAAGCGCAGAGCTTTCCCTGATAACGCAATACGAACTGGAGCCGGGCCGTTATGCCATTCTGATTGCGCGGGCAGAACCCGAAAACTCCATCCTCGAAGTGGTGCGCGCCTGGTCGAGACGCTCGCGCGGCATGACATTAGTGATCTTGGGCAAATACGATCCCGGACATGCGTATCAACGCGCTGTGAAAACGGCTGCTTCGAATGAAATCCGCTTTATCGGTGCCGTGTACGATAAAGCCACCGTAGCGGCGCTCAGGTTCTACGCCCAATTATATATCCACGGTCATCAGGTCGGCGGTACTAATCCATCTTTGGTCGAATCGCTGGGCGCAGGGAATGCCGTTCTGGCACACGACAATATTTTCAATCGCTGGGTCGCAGGCGATGGGGCAAAGTATTTCGGTAGCGAAGAGGAATGTGCGGCCGCACTCGATTTGCTGCTGGATAATCAAAATGAAATTCATCTGTTGAAGCAAGCCAGTAAAACGCGTTTCCTGCAAGAATTTACTTGGGGAAAAATACTTAAGGAATACGAGGATCTTTTGTTGCATTATACCGGTGAACATTAATAGCGGCAGGCGGCGCCGCTTGATTTAAGCGGAAAGAAAACATTTCGGTAAAAATCATAATTTTTACTATACTAAAATTTTACCGGAAATCTGCCCCCAATCGGCCTGGAGGCAATATCCGGCGAAGCTGTTGAGAAGCGGTGATCGATCGGCTGCTGAAAACCCGGTTTGAAGGTCGAAAAGGAATTCCAACAAATTTGGATTTGATCATTAAACTTTCCCCCCGGTATCCCTGCAAAATGTGGTTTTTATTTTCTCGCCCTAAGAAATGATCACATACAAAAAGGAGCAATCATGTCTAATAGCCCCAGCGCTGTACAAATTGCCACTAACCCCGGCAATTGATCATTTTCCTTGGAGCCACCGGTCTTCATTCAGCGAGCGGCAGAAAGTAACCGCAAATTTTGGACTTTATCGGAATACCCGAGTTATTCTTTAGGGTATGCTTTTCTTTAACTGTAGGTATAGGCGTAAACTTTGGCGTGTCTCGATCGCTGCAGCCGCTAATTACATAACGAGGATGATATGAAAAATTTCGTACTTAAATTAACTATGACTGCTGCGCTGGTCGCAATGGCCGGATCGGCGACTGCGGGTGGATTCGTCGGCGGAATCTTCAAGGAAAATGCGGCCTACAAGAATGTGAAAGGCCCTGTTTATTCGACCTATGCTGTAAATTCCGCCTGTAATGCTACTTCTCCCGCCGTGACTGTAACCGTGAATACCCAGAACGTACTTCGTCCCGCTACACCGCCGGGCATATTCGGTTTTACGCTTGACTGGTATTGGTTTCAACTTGGATATTTGCAGAATAATACTCCACTATCGCAAGTTGTTAGTTGGCTTGCTCCCTTAAAGGGGGCGACATACAGATATTCAGGCGGCAATCAATTCGTTTGGAGTAATGCTGTTGGCTCCATAGCAAATCGTAAACCCATCGGAGACGGTTTTTTTGGAAACCAAATGCCCCTATTTGGCCCAGCTGAATTCTTTGATTTTCTGAAAACAGTAAATGGACAAGCTGTCATTCTTATGAATGTAGCTGATTATCCGCTGGACGAAAACCAAATGGTGCAAGACAACATGGCTTATCTGAAATGGTTGGCGACCAATGGACCGCATTGTGTAAGCGGGCCGAATTGTCCGATAACCTATTTCGAATTGGGAAATGAACTTGATACCCCTCAAACAGCACCCATACAACAATATTCGGCTGCTCAGTACATTGCGCGAGTAAAGCCTTTAATCTTGGCTGCAAAGGCAGCTTATCCAGGAATCAAGTTTGCGGTACTGGGGAGAACTGCACCTTGGGGCGGAGAGACAGACAGCGCAGGCCAGAATTTTGATCAAGTCGTTTCCAGCCAGTTGGCATCCATTGCCGATGCGGTGACTATTCACCCGTATTACGATGGCATAGATATTCCCGGAGTACAAAGTTATATTGACAGGTTGGCCAATCTTTATCATGCGATTAATCCTGCTGTAAAAATACTGGTTACCGAGCATGCTCGCTGGCCCTCTATGCCAGCAACTGGGCCTTGGCAAAATAACTGGTATCAAGGCTCCGGGACCGGAGGTGGACTATCGACTGCGGATTTTCTTCTTATGAGTATGACTGATCCCAATGTTATCGGGACCGAATGGCAAACATTGGCAACCATGGGTCCATGGGAGTTAATTCACAAGGATGCCGCTACCAATACGGTTTATCCAAGCGGTGTCTATTGGGCGGCCCGCACGTTGCGCGAAGGTTTTCTTAATGATGTAGTTCAAGTAAGTCCAGCGACAGTATCGGGAACTTCTTATTATGGCGGATATGACATCAGAATGGTGGCAATGAAGAATAGTACCGGCAATACGTCATTGATGGGCGTAAACCGTAGTGGTATCGCCCGGGTGCTAACGTTAAAAACTAAGGGCATTCCCCCCGGAACGGTCAAGATGGAAGTGGCCGTTACGCAGGGGGATCAGATCGGTACGGACAACATAGACACTAATCAAAACAAGTTTTATATGAAAACAGCGACTTACAATTACTCTCCCGTTACCTCGGCGCCGGGCGTATGTATTCCGCCTTATTCGACATTTTCTATAATATTGGGGGACAGATATAAATAATAAACTCGATATCAAGATAAAGCGACGGCGTTATTGGATTTGAGACGACTGGAACCAGCCGGAATCTTGTCCGCGACGATAAAGACGAATGGTCGCTCGTTCCGGTAACAATATCCGTTGTTTGATCCGTGAGCGCTCATGATATAGTGGCAATATGGGATGATAAAGTCGCGCTGTTTGTCTGTGGAAGAAAATTTACGGCACAAGAGTTAGCGTTTTAATTATGAGTGGAAAAGCGTGTGTAAATATTTTTTCTCAATTATGGTACCAGGGATCGATTGATGGGTTCTGATATTCAGGGAGGCTTTTCCAGACCGGACGACTTCAACTTTGCTGCTCCAGGCATCCGAATGTTAAGTATTCTGCCTAGCTGGGACATGGGTGAGCGAGTAGATGTAAGCGACCTTTTTGCTCTGCGTCTTGCCCGGCGCGGGTTTGATATCGATTGGGTGATGTTGAGCTCCCCATTCGCAGGCTCGTGGAAAAAAAGCGTTTGGCGTAATCAGACGGCTTATATGGTAGGCAAGGGGGGCAATGCCGGAATGGCGGGCAAGCTTTTCGGAAAGATGAACGAATTTCTGGGGATGCTCAAATTAATACCTGTAGGTCTGGCAGGCAAATATGACGTGGTTCAGGCTCGGGATACTTTTTATGCCGCGGTAATAGGGTTAATGATAGCCCGTTTAAAACGCATCCCCTTTGTATTCTGGTTATCGTATCCTTTTCCGGAAGCCAGATTACTGGACGCGAAAGAAAAGCGCAGCCGTCACCCCTGGTATTCCCGATGGATGGGGCATACTACATCCTGGTTGTTGTACCGGATCATTCTTCCTTATGCGGATCATGCTTTTGTGCAAAGCGAACAAATGAAACGGGACATCATGGCCCACGGTATCGCGCCTGAAAAAATGACGGCAGTGCCGATGGGGGTCGCCGATGAAGTGTTCGCCAGACAAAGTGGCGAAGCGATTGCAGGTACGGTGATTTACCTTGGTACGCTGGCGCGGGTGCGACGACTGGAGGTATTGCTGCATGCAATGGTTGAGGTCATCAAAAAAGCGCCGCAAGCGAGACTGATATTCGTCGGGAATGGCGACGCACCCGAAGACCGGCAATTTCTAGAGGATGAAGTGCAGCGGCTGGGTTTGGAAAAAGTGGTCACATTCACCGGATTTTTGCCTATGGACGACGCATGGAAGATGGTCGAAAGCGCAGCAATCTGCGTCTCGCCTTTTTATCCGACCCCGGTTCTGCGTTCAACGTCGCCGACTAAAATAATCGAATACATGGCCTTGGGTAAACCTGTCGTCGCCAACGATCATCCCGAACAGTCGCGCATCATTCAGGAAAGCGGAGCCGGTTTGTGCGTGGAGTGGTCCGCCGAAGCCTTCGCCAATGCAATCATTCAGCTTATATCGCAGCCGGAACAGTCGACCAAAATGGGTCAGCTCGGCCCCGGCTGGGTAAAGCAGAACCGGAGCTACGAACATATCGCCGATCTGGTGTTCGACCGGTATCAGACGATATTGTCGAGAACGGTAATTTAGACTGTCAACTATTAAATTTGCGCAAAGACCGGATTTATTTGCTGCATAAGGATCGAAATTGAATCATAACAGATATGCATTTCTGGATGGCATCAGAGGCATGGCAGCCATATTTGTAATGACACGCCATACTGTGGATTACTGGCATTTAAGTTTTTACAGAAGTTATCTCGCCGTAGATTTATTTTTCATTTTAAGCGGATTCGTTATTGCCTATGCCTATGACGAAAAGGTTAGAACCGGCATTATCACTTTCCCGAAATTTGTTTTAATTCGTTTAATCAGGCTATATCCTGTATTTATTTTATCGGTGCTTATTTCATCAGCGCTTTTTATCGGCAGGCTAACTCTGAAACACGAAATAGATAATACCGGCCTGCTAAGTATTTTAAGCGTGGTGGCGTTTACATCCATGTTTCTTCCCTCGCACATAGCCGGTGATAATGGTCTTTTTCCAATTAATGGCGTTTATTGGAGCCTCTTCTTTGAGCTGGTAGTGAATTTTTTATACGCAGCAATAAGACCTGTTCTGAATAATTATGTTTTAGCAGCGATTGTTCTGGGTTTTGGGTTCTTGATGGTACGATCCTCGTATTTGAATGGAAACCTGGACACGGGTTTTTATTGGGAGAAAGCTTCATTTATTGCAGGTTTTGCGCGTTCGATTTTTGGTATTTTTTTAGGACTTCTACTATTTAGGCATCATTCCAGGTTCAAATTTTTTCTGGACAAGCCTTACGTAGCATGGATAGCTGTTTTTGCTATAGCGATCGTTTTAGGGTCGCCCAGTGTCGAAGGGTTTAATTGGATAATCGATGCGATTTCGGTTGCCGTTATATTCCCCATTGCGGTACTAGCCGCTTCACATGGCAAGAGTACTAAATTACAAGGTTTGCTGGTTATGTTGGGGGCTGCCAGTTACCCTGTTTATGTGCTGCATATACCTGTCGGTGAAATTTTGGCGTATCCGATTAAAAGAACGGTGCAAACATTTGCCCCAATCAGCGGAGTTGTTCTCGTTGTAATTCTCATTGTGCTATCGGTCTGGCTGGAAAAATATTACGATATTCCTTTGCGCAAACGAATTTCAAATTATTTTTTCAAAAAAGATAGAGTAGTGGCTGGAAAAGCAGGGTAATCGAGCTGTAGCAAAAAAACTATTCCTTGCTATCAGAGATAGTGTTAGCAACAACCGGTGCCCTTACTCCGCCAGCAACCGCCTAATCACTTCCCCCGCCAGCATCAAGCCGAACAGCGCCGGCATATAACTGATCGTGCCGTTCACGGCGCGGGCGCGACCGGGGCCGTCTACCGCCACCGGCGGCAAGGGTGCAGCGGGCGGCTCGTCGGAAAATACCGTCAGGATGCCGGTTTTGATGCCCACTCTATGCAAGCGCTTGCGCATGATGCGGGCGAGCGGACACATTTCGGTTTTGCTGATGTCGGCGAGCCGGATCCGGCTGGGGTCGAGCCGGTTGCCGGCGCCCATGCTTGATGCGACGTTCAGACCGCGGTTGAGGCTGCTTGCGACCAGAGCTACTTTGCAATTGAGCGAATCGATGCAGTCTATGACGTAATCGGCGTCGCCTGGGACGTATTGCTCCACGTTTTCCGTATTGAGGAAAATCGGCTGGGTCGTCAGTATGCATGCGGGGTTGATGTTCAGAATGCGCGCCCGCATCAGGTCGATTTTGCGGCTGCCGACGGTCGATAGCAGCGCCGGGAGCTGGCGATTGATATTGCTGATCGCGACGGTATCATGGTCTATCAGCGTGAGTTTGCCGATGCCGGCGCGAGCCAGCGCTTCCGCGCAGTACGCGCCCACGCCGCCGAGGCCGGCGACGAATACATGCCGGCTTGCAAGCCGCGCGATGCCGGCCTGCCCGATCAATATCCCGGTACGTTCGAATTGCGCTGGCGCAGTCATGATGCGGGCAGGAACAGGCCGAGCAAATCGTTTAAAAAACGCCGGCCGAGGGGCGTCGGCGCAATGCGGAGATAGTCGCGCTCCAGTAGTCCGCGTTCTTCGGCCGATTTCAGCTGCGTTTGCAACGCGGTGATGGGTAATCCGGTACGGTCGGTAAACAGGCTGGCAGGGAAGCCTTGATTCAGCCGCAGCGCGTTCATCATGAATTCGAAGCCGAGGGCGGAGGTTTCCAGGCGATTTTCGGTTTGCACGGGATTGCCGGCCAGCGCCTGCTCCATGTACGCGCGCGGATGCTTGTGCCGCACTTGGCGGATGATGCGGTCGTGAAAAGACAGCTTGCTGTGAGCGCCTGCGCCTATGCCCAGATAATCGCCGAATTGCCAGTAATTAAGGTTGTGCCGTGCTTGGCGTCCGGGTTGCGCAAAGGCCGATGTTTCGTAGTGCAGATACCCGGCATCCCCGAGTTGCTCTTCTATCATGAGCTGCATGTCGGCAGACAGGTCGTCGTCCGGCAGTTCGGGCGGCCGGGAATAAAAAGGCGTATTGGGTTCCAGCGTCAGGTGGTAGCACGACAGGTGCGGCGGCCGATAGCCGATAGCCGTTGTCAAATCCCGTTGCGCCTGAGCGAGCGACTGCCTGGGCAGCGCGTACATTAAATCGAGATTGTAATTATCGAAACAGTCTGCGGCGATGGCTATGGCGGCGTGCGCTTCCTGCGAGTCATGAATCCGGCCCAGCGCCTGCAAATGCTGCGCATCGAAGCTCTGGATGCCCAGCGATAGCCGGTTGATGCCGGCGGATTTGAATTCTGCGAATTTGACCGCCTCTACCGTGCCCGGGTTGGCTTCCAGCGTCACTTCGGCAAAAAAATCCAGCCGGACCAGACTGCGTACCACGGCGAGTATCCGGTCGATGGCGGCTGCAGAAAACAGGCTGGGCGTACCCCCGCCGAAGAATATACTGTGTATGCTGCGGCCCCAGATCAGGGGAAGGGCGCTTTCCAGGTCGCGTTCCAGTGCGTCGACATAGCGCTGTTCGGGCAATTCGTCGGGTGCGTTGTGCGAATTGAAATCGCAGTACGGGCATTTTTTAACGCACCACGGAATATGAATATATAACGACAAGGGAGGCAAAGCGGTAAGAGCGGGTTGCGTCAGCATGGCACGGATGGGTTGCTCAGAGGTTTTTGAGTTGAGCGGCAAGACTGGCCAATGCCCGGCCGCGATGGCTGATAGCGTTTTTTTCGGCCGTGCCGAGTTCGGCGGCGGTTTTATTCAGTTGCGGAATATAAAAATGCGTATCGTAGCCGAAACCGCCGGCACCGCGGGCTTCGTCGATAATTTCCCCTCGCCATAGCCCTTCGGCGATCAAAGGTTGCGGATCGTCCGGATGGCGCAGATAGACCATCACGCAATAATAATACGCATCGCGTTGCGCAACGCCGGTTAAGGCCGCGATCAGTTTGGCGTTGTTGGCCGCATCCGAACCCGGTTGTCCGGCATAGCGGGCGGAATGAACCCCCGGCGCACCGCCGAGGGCGCTTACGCACAGGCCGGAATCGTCGGCCAGCGCCGGCAGGCCGGTTGATTTCGCGGCATGGCGCGCTTTGCCCAGGCAGTTTTCTATAAAGGTCGAATAGGGCTCGTCGGCTTCCGTTACCGCAAAACGAGATTGCGGCGTCAGCGTATAACCGAGCGGCGACAGCAGGCAGCTTATTTCGCGTAACTTGCCCGCATTATTGCTGGCGATAACGATAGCTCCGCTCATTAGCTTGATAACACCGAATGCTGCAAGGCGACTAATTGTGTGATGCCGTGCCCGGCGAGATCAAGTAACGTATTCAGCTCCTGCCGACTGTATGTTACGCCTTCCGCCGTGCCTTGCACTTCGACCAGTCCGCCGTTGCCGGTCATGACGACGTTCATGTCGGTATCGCAGGCGGCGTCCTCTTCGTAATCCAGATCGAGCACAGGCGTACCCTGATAGATGCCGACCGATACGGCAGCGACGAAATCGCGGATCGGAGTGTCGGTCAGTAATCCCTGGCGCAATAAATGGCTGATTGCGTCGTGGGTAGCGACGAATGCGCCGGTAATCGATGCCGTGCGCGTCCCGCCGTCGGCCTGGATCACATCGCAATCGATATGCAATGTCCGTTCCCCGAGCAGATCGAGATCGATGGCGGCGCGCAGCGAACGTCCGATCAGCCGCTGGATTTCCTGGGTGCGTCCCGACTGTTTGCCGCGAGTCGCTTCGCGGTCCATGCGGGTGTGCGTGGAACGCGGCAGCATACCGTATTCGGCGGTGAGCCAGCCCTGGTTTTTCCCTTTGAGGAAGCTCGGCACTTTTTCTTCTACACTGGCGGTGCAGATCACTTTGGTATCGCCGCAGCAGATCAGTACAGAACCTTCGGCATGGCGGGTGTAATGTCGCGTAATCGTGAAATGACGCAGCTCTTGCGCTGCGCGCTGGCTCGGTCGCATGGTTTTCCTTATTTGTTGTTTTCGGAGAATTTTTTGATCGTATTCTGAATTTCCGCAATGACGCGTTCGACTTCATCTTCGGCGAGATCCGCGGAATTGGGTGTAAACGTATCCATTTTAGTGGTAAATGTATTGATCGGCATGGCGACTGTCGAAACGGCCTGACCGTCGTTAGTATTGTGCGACTCCCAGGTCATCGCGATCACCGACAGATTGTCGCCGTGGCGGCCGGCGCGCAATTCCGCATGATCCATGAGAAATTCGATGGCGCGCGCCAGCGGAAACCGGCGCAGAGTCGTCCCCACCTGCTCTGTCGTGAGCTGGCTCCACAGGCCGTCCGTGCAGATCAGGATATTGTCCTGTTCAGTCAGCGGGATGGGACGCGAAATTTCGATCTCGGGCACCAGATAGCCACCGAGGCAATTATAAACTTTATTCCGGTCCGGATGGTTTTTCATATCTTCTTCCGTGATCAAGCCGTCATCGCATAATTGCTGCACGGTCGAATGATCGCGGGTACGGGCCACGAGACCGTTATCGCTGAACAGATACAAGCGTGAATCGCCGACATGCGCCCACCAGGCGGTATCGTCCTGCACGACGCAGGCTACGCAAGTAGTATGCGGCGCTTCCGGGAGGTTTTCCTTGCGCGCATATTCGTTGATGGTGTCGTGGGCGCGTTGAATGGCGCCGTACAAAAAATTGACCGGATCGCGCAATTTCGGTCGCGTATGGCGCTGAAATGCTTCCGCCAGGGTTTTGACGGTAAGCTGCGCCGCGATCTCGCCGTGCAGGTGACCGCCCATCCCGTCGGCGATGACCATCAGCAATGCATCGCGGCTATAGGAATAAGCAATGCGATCCTGATTGTAGCGCCGTCCGCCTTGACGGCTGGCCTGATAAATTGAAAAGCGCATGGGATGGTTCCCCGGAAAATTAGAAAATATCTTTGTACAAGGTATTGCGGATACTTTCCAGTATGGTCGGCGGTTTGATAACCAGATCGGTCGTTTCCATAATCGCCTTTTGCAATGTAAAAACGCTTTGCGGGCGCGCCAAATGGTCAAGCTGTAAACATGAGTCTATAATTGCCAGCATTTCCGGGGCATATCTGCCGCGCCACTGTTTGATGGCCGGCATCATTTTGTCGTTTGTCAGCCGCGCATCTGCCGCGCTGGGAGCGCCCCCGGCGAGACAGGCATACATCGTCGCCCCTATGCTGTAAATATCCGTCCACGGTCCCAGTAAAGTTGGATCGGTATACTGTTCCGGCGCGGCGAAACCGGGGGTATACATAGACATCAGCTTAGGTTGCTCGATGGCGATGGTTTGACGTGCTGCGCCGAAATCGATCAGAACCGGCGAACCGTCCATGCGGATATAGATATTGGATGGTTTGATGTCGAGATGCAGCAGCTTCTGCGCGTGGACTTCGCGCAGACCGTTGAGCAGTTCGGCGAAGATGCGGCGCAGAAAGGATTCGCGGATATCGGTGCGGTGCGAGCGGATATATTCCTGCAAGGTTTTGCCGCGCTCGTAGCGCATTACCATGTAAACCGTATCATTGGCGCGAAAAAAATTTTCCACCCGAACCACGTTCGGATGCAGGATGCGTGCAAGCGAGCGGCCTTCTTCGAAAAAAAAGCGCATGCCGTAGCGGAACGACTGGACATTACTTTCCGTTATCGGTACGACGGCGTCGTTTTCGCCCCGTTTGACCAGATTCGCCGGCAGGTATTCCTTGATCGCTACCGCTTGATCCTTGGCATCGTAAGCCAGATAAACCAGGCTGAAGCCGCCGCCGCCGATCTTGCGCACTATGCGATAATCGTTGAGCTGATAGCCGTTCGGTAGGGCGTAGGTTGATTGGGAAGCCATGCAAACGTTTTATCGTGAGAACAAGCTCATAATTTAAATGACCGGATTACTGTAACATAAAATATAAGGTATTAAGTGATGAATAGTATGACAGGTTACGCTGCGGCAACAGGAGAATTTTCGGGGATGAGTGTAAGTCTGGAATTGCGGGCTGTCAATTCACGCTATCTGGAAATCAATTTCCGCATCGCGGACGAACTGCGTGCTCTGGAGCCCGTTTTGCGCGAGCGCATGCAGCAGGTAATGCAGCGCGGAAAGGTCGAATGCAGGATCGCCGTGTCCGATCGCGATGGGGCAGGCGCCGGCAGCGAATTGAATCCGGTTGTCCTGAAGCAGCTAGCGCGGTGGACGGAACAAATCCGGGGTGATATTCCGGATGCCGCACCGTTTGCCGTCGCCGATATTCTGCATTGGCCAGGGGTAATGATACAACCGCAGCAAGAACGCGATATGACGGAGCCATGTCTTGCGCTGCTCGATCAGGCATTGCCGGCATTTGTCGCCAGCCGCCAGCGTGAAGGCGCTAAACTGGCGGAGTACATAGTCGAGCGGCTGAATGCCATGCAATCGAAAATAACCCGGCTTGAGCCGATGTTGCCGGAACTGATTGCAGCGTACCGGCAAAAACTCAAGCTTCGTTTTGACGAATTGACTGTCGATGCGGATAACGATCGGATCATGCAGGAAATCGCGTTATTCGCCCAGAAAATCGATGTGGGCGAGGAAATATCGCGTTTGCTAGTGCACATTCAGGCGGTGCGCAGTATTTTGCAGCAGCACGGCGCGATAGGCAAAGAGCTGGATTTTTTGATGCAGGAACTGAATCGCGAAGCAAATACTCTGGGTTCCAAGTCGGTTAGCGTGGAAACAACCCAGATAGCAATGGCGCTAAAAGTACTGATAGAGCAAATGCGTGAGCAGGTGCAGAATCTGGAGTAAATGCTTTCCCTTCTGCTTGTTGAAAATGGATTAGAGTGGTTTTTTAGAGCTATGTTGTCTCAATCAGAATAGATACGGATTACGCTGGAATGTGCGATCTGCATTATTCAGATTATCCTGTTCGTTTTTCGCAAATAGTGTCAACAGATCGAGCAACATCAATTCGCTATAATAATCAATTAGCGCTTTTCCGTGCCCATCTCAATCCCGGAAAAATTTGCTAATGCTGCCCTTCTCTGGCATCAGGCCGAGTCTATAGCCGTAGACAAAGCGCAATCCGTTTATTTCCGAAAACCATTTGATTAAATTGTAAATAACGTCCAGAATCCCGGCTTGAGAGCGGCGGGTAACCCGTTATGATTTTAAAATAAATATCGTTACACCATACTGAGGGATACATGGGTCTGGACGTACGCACGATCATGGTGATGCTCGCTATGCTGACCCTCATGTTTGCTGTCCTGCTTGAGGTGGCCGGTCTGCAAGCGGGGAATATCAGAGGCATTCGGCATTGGGCGGTTGCTAATCTTTGCATCAGTTTGGGTTTTGGTCTGGCCTTTTTTTATGATACGGTTGCGGCGGGGCCTCATTGGGCGGTTGTTTTCGGTTCAACGCTGATCGCTGTAGCGATCATGCTGCAATATAACGGAATTCAGGCGTTCAGGGGGAAAGCGACGGATTGGCGCATTTCTCTGTTGCCGGTTGTGTGGGTATTTGCGCAAAGCGTCTGGTTCGCGGTGCTGCATCAGGATGTTGTCGCGCGATCCATCGCAAATTCCATTTTATACGCGGCAGGTTTTGTTGCTTGCGCTCGTGTGCTATTCGTCGATATCGAGCAGCCGCTGAGGGTGGCTCATCGCTTTACAGGCTTCGCTTTCGCGTTTCTGTCGGCGCTGCTGCTGATAAGAGTCATGATGATAGGGCTATTGCCCAGACATAGCTATCTCAATCTCTATTCGCAGATATCCATCAATCCCTTGTCTTTTTTTATCGGCAGTATGTTGCAGTTGTGCGTGACATTCGGCTTTGTCCTGATGTTGAATTACCGGTTGGTTGCCGACATGCAGAAATTAGCCTCGCGCGACATCCTGACCGGAGCTTACAATCGGCGGCGTCTGGAAGAAGAAGCGGTGTTGCTGTGGGCACGGCATTTGCGTACCAGCGATACGCTGGCGATCATGCTGATCGATATCGACGATTTCAAATTGATCAACGATCGTTACGGGCACCCGGCAGGCGATGAGGTTTTGCGCCGTCTGGTCGCGATTGCGCAAACGAGTATTCGTACCGATGATTTTTTTGCCCGTTACGGCGGCGACGAATTTTGTATTTTACTGCCGTCCACTACGCAGCAGGAAGCTCTGGTGCTGGCCGAACGCTTGCGCATGGCTTATGCGGCGATGAGTATGGAATTTAACGGTAAAATGTTGGCCGGCACTATTACTATTGGTATCGCGGATTCCACGCACGGCGCACAGACATTTCCCTCCCTGATCGCCGAAGCCGATCAGGCGCTGTATCGAGCCAAGCAGGAAGGACGCAACCGGGTGGTTTTGCATCGGCTGGCCGAACCGCGGCTGGAAGGCGGTTTTATTTAATCTGCTTAGATCAGGTCGCTTTCCCGATTGCTCGCAAAACTTATTTGGGTCGGCACGGAAAACATTACGGTGGGAATATTGAGTTTCGTTTGAACGGTTTGCTTCCCGACCCATGCCGTTACGTTCGCGGCGCGATTGATGGTAAGATTTCGTATCCCTTTTGCCGGTGCTCCGGCCGGTTGGCATCGGGATCGGCCTTTTATTATTAATATCGAGTTTCGGGAGGCAGGCATGAAAAAAATGGTTTTAGCGATGATCGTCATGGCGAGCAGTGCGGTTTATGCGCAGGACAACGGCTTGAAACCCGGTTTGTGGATAATAACGCCGGTCAGCGAAATCGTGGACGGTCATGATATTTCTTCACAAGTGTCTTTCGTACAGGCAAATTTGCAACAGGCAATGGCGAATCTGTCGCCGGCACAACGCGATCAGATGCAGGCGATGATGGGTCAGGCAGTTACCGCCGACGCCAGCGGCATTCGTATTTGCGTCAGCCCCGCGATGGCGGCGCGCGGAAAGCCGATGGTCGATCCGCAAGGCCGCTGCGAACCCGGTACGGTGACGCGCACGGGAAACAAGGTCGACTTTGCGTTTAACTGCAGCAAAGACGGCAGGACTACGGTCGGCAAGGGCGTCAGCACCGTCGGCAACGACAGTTTAACGACGCATCTGGACATGACCACGACCGATGCGCAAGGCAGTCACACGATACAAAGCGAATCGAAAATGAAATTTCTCGGCGTCGATTGCCAGGGCATCAAGCCGCTGGATACGCTGGCGAAGAAGGCCCCCGGCACGACTTGAAGCGATAATCGGCGAGGGTGGCCGGTCTGGTTGGGTCCGGTCGCAATTAATCTTCAGGCATAACGGGCGAGGGCGAAGTCGTCGGCCCGGATCGTCGGTTTGCGTCGCGCAATCAGATCGGTCAGGAGTTGCGCCGAGCCGCAGGCCATGGTCCAGCCTAGAGTGCCGTGGCCGGTATTGAGCCACAGATTGGCGTAGGCCGTCGGGCCGACGATGGGAGTGCCGTCGGGCGTCATCGGCCGCAGTCCGGCCCAGAAACTGGCGCTGGAGATATGGCCGCTATGGGGAAACAGATCGTTCATGACCATGGCCAGCGTCTGTCGCCGGCGCGGATCGAGATCGAGGTTAAAGCCCGACAGTTCGGCCATGCCGCCGATACGGATACGCTGATCGAAACGGGTGATGGCGACTTTATACGTTTCGTCCATGATGGTGGAAACCGGCGAGGCGGCGGCATCGCTGACCGGGAGGGTCAGCGAATAGCCTTTTACCGGATACACGGGAATATTCAGTCCCGCAGGCTGCAACAGGCCGCGCGTATAACTGCCCAGGGCAACCACGTAATGATCGCCGACAATCCGTTCCGGGCCGGCTGCTACGCCCGCGATGGTATTGTTTTCTCTGACGATGCGGGTGATCGGCAAGTCGTAACGGAACGTGACGCCCAACGCTTGCGCCGCTAAGGTCAGGCGGGCGGTAAATAGCTGGCAATCGCCCGTTTCGTCGCCGGGCAGGCGCAATCCGCCCGTCAGCTTGTCTTTTGCTAGTGCCAAAGCGGGTTCGGCGCGAACGCAACCGTCGGGATCCAGTAATTCATAAGCGACGCCGTGGCGGGCGAGCACGGCGATATCTTTGGCGGTCGCATCGAGCTGTTGCTGGCTGCGAAAAATCTGCAAGGTGCCGAGTGCGCGCTCTTCGTAGCTTATGCCGATGCGCTCGCGCAGATCGCGCAGGCAGTCGCGGCTGTATTCGGCCAGTCTGAGCATGCGTTCCTTATTGATGGCATAGCGTCCGGCGGAACAGTTTTGTAACAGCATGGCCATCCATTGCAGTTGCCATAACGTACCGTCAGGCCGGATAGACAAGGGCGCGTGACGTTGCAACAGCCACAGAACGCCCTTGAGGGGAATCCCCGGAGCAGCCCAAGGCGTGGAATATCCCGGCGAAATCTGCCCTGCGTTGGCAAAACTGGTTTCCATCCCCGGGCCGGGCTGACGATCGATGACGGTTACCCGATAGCCCGCCTGGGCCAGATACCAGGCGCTGGTTACGCCGATGACGCCACTGCCCAGAATAACGACATGCATCGAAAACCCCCTGTGGCCTGGGGCAATTGTCCGGTACAAGCGGTTGCAGGGCCTGTCCGGAAGACGAGCACGCGTGACCTGAGCAATGGCAACCTTGCCGTCGTTAATTTGTCCGTTTTAAGCCGAACTTGGTCAATTTTTACGCGATTGCGTCGTACCGCGAGATATCGCCGTAAGTTTATCAGGTATTATCGCGCCGTAATCTGGATATCGATCTCCCTGCTTAACCAGCCTGTAGTGACGTACATTTTAGTCTCCTGCGATATTTACATGCGTATGCATAGTGGTATCGGAGCATAAATCATGCCATTTCCGAAATTCGGGCTCGGGCATCATTATTCAGGTTTTCAAACTTGCAGCAACTGATAATATGAGAGAAAACGCAGAGCAACGCTACATCTTTCGTCGTAAAGCCATCCATATTGTCGTAAAAACGACAGAAGGCTGCCGTAGTTTTCGGATTTGTCCGGGCGTTGTTGCGCAGTCGAAGGGTATTTGTCGTCCGGCGGAATTCGGGGAACGATAATTGCTCGTTTATTTTAAGATTCTTTATCCGGAGTAGCGTTATGCTCGACACGGCAATAGTTGGCGGCGGTTTAAGCGGGCTGGCCTTAGCCCGACGCATGCAAAAACACGGACGCGATTGCGCCTTATTCGAAGCGCGCGATCGCATCGGAGGTCGAATTTTAACCGTGCCGGTCGATGGCATGGCGCTCGATCTCGGTCCGGCCTGGTATTGGCCGCATACCCAACCTCGCATGACGCGTCTGATCGCGGAATTGGGTCTGACGCATTTCGCCCAGCATGACCAGGGTACGGTGCTGAGTCTTAACGATCCCGACAAGGCGCCGCAGCCTTATCCGGTCGATGGCGTGCATGGCGGCGCCCGACGGCTGGAAGGCGGCATGGCGAGCCTGGCGCAGGTGCTCGCAGCCGGTTTTCCGGCGGATGCGCTGCATTTGAATCATATGCTGATAGCAGTGATTGAACAGGGCGATCATGTGGAACTGCATTTCCGCTGCGGCGACAGTATCCGGCAGATTTCGGCGCGTCGCGTCGTGCTGGCGGTGCCGCCGCGGTTGCTGGAAGAGCATGTGCGCTTCGAACCGCCATTGGCCGAGCCGCTGATCCGGAGCATGCGCTCGACTTATACCTGGATGGCCGATCAGGCTAAGGTGGCAGTTACCTATCCGCTGTCGTTCTGGCGGGCCGCGGGTCTGGCCGGCAACGCTTTTGTCGGACACGAACAAGCCGTGCTGTATGAGACTTTCGATGCGTGCAATGCCGCCGGAGATCGGGCAGCACTGGGCGGCTTTATCGCTTTGTCGCCAGCCGTGCGGGCTTCGTATCAGACGGGATTGCCGTTGCTGATCACCAACCAGCTGGTACAGCTTTTCGGTCGAGAGGCCGAAAACGGCACCCAGTACCGGCATGATTGGGCCACCGAAATATACACCAGCAGCACGCTGGATCAGTCGCCGCCTCGCGTTCATCCTCCGTATGACGATCCTTTGCTGCGTCGGCCGTGGTGGACGTCGCGACTTTATTTTTGCGGTTCCGAAACGGCGGCCTATGCTGCAGGGTATATGGAAGGGGCGCTGGAAGCGAGCGAACGCGTCGAATTTATGCTGACCGCCGAGGGGCCGGAAGCGGCGGGGCGCGGCTCGATGTCCGGCGCATCGTATCCGGACGCGATTCCCGGCGCGATTTTATGATAATGCACCCGATGGAAACGCGTTCGGCAGGGGTCGATCTGGAAGATTTCCGAGACGGTCAGCTACCTGTCGCGTCTGGTCGAGCTGTTTCCGGGCGATCTGATTTTTACCGGCACGCCAGCCGGAGTCGGCCCTGTGGTCAGAGGCGATGTGATCGAAGCCACCGTTGCCGGGCTTGAACCGCTGATTATTACAATCGGATAGGTATCGCCGCCGCAAGGAATATCATAACTGTCGCAACGATTGATAGCGGCGTGGCAGAATTTGCCGCAGCAAACCGTTGCGCCGAAGGCAGATTGTTTATGCCAGCACCCTGTTTTCCATGAGCAGGCGCTCGAAATCTTGGGCGCAGATGGCTTGAGAAAACAAAAATCCCTGTCCGTAATCGCAACCAGCCACCGTCAGCAAGTCTTGCTGTTCCCGCGTTTCTATGCCTTCGGCTATCACTTGCAAGCCCAGACGGTGCGCCATCACGATCATCGATTCGGCGATGGCCCGGTCGGCTTCGTTGCCGGTAATTCCGGCGACGAAAGACTGATCTATTTTCAGATAGTCGATGTCGAATTTTTGCAGATACGACATCGAAGAATATCCGGTGCCGAAATCATCCAGGGCAAGCTGCATGCCGCAGTCGCGAAAGACCGACAACTTGGCGGCGACGATCGGCGAAGTGTTCAGTAATAGCCCTTCCGTAATCTCGATAGCTATGCTGCTGCCGCTTAGCCCGATGCTGTGCAAATGACGAGCCCAACTGGTTGCATCCGAGTGCGAGAGGAATTGTGCCGGAGATTTATTAACGGCAATCTGAAAAATCCAGCCTAATTGCTGACCCCAGCGTTGTGAACAGGCGGCAGCATGCTTGAATACCCAGTCGCCTATCGATTTGATCTGTCCGGTTTCCTCGGCGATCGGAATAAATACAGTAGGTTCTATCATGCCCAGACTCGGATGGTGCCAGCGTGCCAGCGCTTCGGCCTTGACGATCTGCCCGTTTTTCAGATCGACTACCGGTTGGTAAAATACCTCCATTTGATTGCGGGCCAAAGCATGTCTCAAATCGCCGCCCAGACGCAGGCGCTGTTCGGCTTCTTCCTGCATGATGCGTGTAAAGTAGCTGAAACGATTTCTGCCCGCATTTTTGGCAGCATACATTGCCTGGTCGGCGTTTTTGATGAGTTCTTCCGAAGAATTGGCATGCTCTGAATACAGGGTAATGCCGACGCTCGCGGAAAGATAGACCACTTCATTGCCCAGATAAAACGGCTGGGCGATCGCATCGATCATTTTTTGGGCTATGTGCTCGACATGTTCGGTTTCATCTACGTTCGCCAGTATGACGGTAAATTCGTCACCGCCGAGCCGTGCCACCGTATCGGTCGACCTTACGCAGACAGAAATACGCGTTGCGGCTTCTATCAGCAACAGGTCTCCGACATCATGCCCGAGCAAATCGTTCGCCTCTTTGAATCGATCCAGATCGATGAACAACAGGGCGAGAATAGAACTGGAACGTTGCGACT
This sequence comes from Sulfuriferula sp., assembly GCA_027345925.1. GTDB lineage: Bacteria > Pseudomonadota > Gammaproteobacteria > Burkholderiales > Sulfuriferulaceae > Sulfuriferula. Next base: position 6,677 of record DAIETB010000117.1, on the reverse strand, counting down.
TTTTGACGGCCTGGTCGAGCCGGTTTCGAAACAGCCGACGGTTCGGTAGTCCGGTCAGCGTGTCGAAATTCGCTTGATTCCATTGTTCCTGTTCGGTTTGTTTGTGCTGGGTGATATCGGACATCATGCCGGTTGCGCGTACGGCCCGATATTCGGTGTCGCGTTCCACAACTATGCCGTGGGATGCGACCCAGATATAATCGCCATCTTTGTTCTGGATGCGATATTCGGCATGAAAACTGGGAGTGATTGCCATCAGACAGTTTTGTAGCGCTTCGAGTACATGTTCGCGATCATCTGGATGCAGGCGGGATTTCCAGCTTTCGAGGGTAGAGTCCAGTTCGTTCTCGTCATAACCCAGTATTTCGGTCATGCGTGCCGAATACAAAACTTTATTGGAGCGGATATCCCAGTCCCAAACACCACCCCCGGAGCTTTCGATGGCGAGTTCCCAGCGTTCATTGGCGATGCGTGCCGCTTCGCGGGCAAGGATTACTTGTTGGACTTCTTCGGTTAATTCCTGATTGAGCCGGGCTAATTCGATTTGCGCCAGACGTTGCGAAGTGACGTCATTGCCCAGCACGAAAATCGAAAAAACTCGACCTTCGGCATCTTTAATCGGTTGATAGACTACATTCAGGTAAATCCGGGTAACCGGAGCATCCGGCGATTTTTTCAAGGAGGTCGGTATATGCGAAGCGATATAAGGCTCGCCCGTAGCATATACTTCGTCCAGCTGTTTTATAAAACTCTGGCATTCCGCTGCCGGGATAACCTGGGCTACTGATTTTCCTATTACGTCGCGATTTGGCAACAAGAGCATGTAAGCAGCATTGACAATCTCGAAGATATGTTCAGGTCCTTTAAGAAGCGCCATAAAGCTGGGAGCTTCGTCGAATATCTGCTGTAATTGGTCGGCGGATAACTGCGTCGCTTTTAACAAGGCTTTATTTTCACGTTCTGCAAGTACTTTCCGCGTTGTTTCAATGGCGATCACCAGTACGCCGCATATGGTTCCGAATTCATTGCGAGCGGGAGAATAGGTGATGGTAAAGTAGCGTATCTCGCTAAAACCGGAAGGCTCAATGACGTATTCCTGATCTTCAAAATGAACGCATTCTCCGGTATTCAGGATACGGCGATAAATCGGCTCATTGAAATGCCAGACTTCCGGCCAGCATTCTTGCGTACGTTGACCCATTGCAGCGGGATGGCGCAGACTCAGAATATCCCGATAGGCATCGTTATAGATCTGGATTAATTCTTCTCCCCACAGGATAATTGTCGGCCACGATGAATCGAGCGCAGCGGTTACCGCAGTTCGCAAACTACCCGGCCATTTGTCGATAGAGCCCAGCGATGTCCGGGACCAATCGATATGGCGAATCACGGCTCCCATTTCACTGTTGCCAGGAGGCCATATGTCCGGCGTATTTTTTACACTCATGATCTGGATTTGAATATCTGTTTCGATTTATCAAAACCAATATGATAACAGAGTAATAGGCTGCGTTATGGCAGCCAGTTTCCAATAAAACCTGACATAGCGATTTTCTTGCAGATTGATTTTTTATACGTACTGTATTTGTAAAAATGCTATCCGAATGCGACCCGACAAGGTGGTTTGCCGACGGTATCGATGCAACTATGTTACGATAATGAGCGAAGTTTGGGGCAGCAAGTTGGCGGCGATCGACGTGCATCGGATCGATGGGTCATGGCAGGGACGATTACTGTTTGAGATAGTGCAGATTGACTGTTCGAAGGGAAAGTCCCATGAAAATCGAATTCGCTCTCCTGTGGGGAGTTGTTCTGGCAGTTGCGGCTAACGCGGCAAGTGCGACCGAAGTGCAAGTCGCAGTTGCCGCCAATTTTGCCACGCCGATGAAGATCATCGCCGCCGATTTCGAGCAGGATACCGGGTACAAGGTCGCCTTGTCGTTCGGCGCAACCGGAAAATTTTACGTACAGATCAAAAATGGCGCGCCTTTCGATATTCTGCTGGCGGCAGACGATAAAACACCGTACCGGATAGAGCAGGAAAAGCTCGGAATTCAAGGCAGCCGTTTTACTTATGCCGTCGGCAGGCTGGCGCTATGGTCGGCGCGACCGGGTTACGTCGACGATCGCGGCCAGGTGCTGAAAACCGGGCGTTTCCGGCATATCGCACTGGCGAATCCGCTACTCGCTCCCTACGGAGTCGCAGCCGTTCAGGTATTGACCGGACTAGGATTGATGCATGCATTGCAACCCGAATTAGTACAAGGCGAAGATATCGCCCAGACTTATCAGTTTGTGAGTACGGGCAATGCCGAATTGGGATTTGTCGCCTTGTCGCAGGTATATTGGGACGGAAAATTCAAAAACGGTTCCGGATGGATAGTGCCGGCCACTTTGTATAGTCTGATTCGGCAAGACGCCGTATTGCTGACTAAAGGGAAAGCCAATCCTGCGGCTGCGGCATTGCTGAAATATCTCAAAAGTGATAAGTCCAGAACGATCATCAAGGCTTACGGCTACGGTTTTTAGTGAGACTGGAGCTTGCGTGCGAATGGTCAGGTTAAAATCGGCGATATAAAGAGGGCGTACCAATGAACAGCGTGCTGATAGTGAGGATGGTATTGACAGGCATGAAGATGCACAAAACTGCCAGCATTTTTGCCATGAAAGCATTGGAAGGCGATGAACAGCGTACCTTGTCGAGCCTCTCGGAAGTGACTCGGCAGTGCGTTGCCAGCCATGCCGCTTACTGCCTTAACTGACAGACAAACAATGTTGACAATGCGTAACGGAAGCTTCCATGCTCAGTGATGCCGATCTCGGCGCTATCTGGCTGACCCTGCGTCTGGCGACAGTCACTACTTTATTGCTGCTGCTGACCGGTACGCCCATCGCCTGGTGGCTGGCGCGCACGCGTTCGTGGCTGAAAGTGCCGCTGGGCGCGCTGGTTGCGCTGCCTATCGTGTTGCCGCCGTCGGTGTTGGGGTTTTATCTGCTGCTGGCGATGGGACCGGACGGACCGATAGGTCATTTTACCCAGGCCCTGGGACTGGGCATGCTGCCGTTTACGTTCTGGGGGCTGGTGCTGGCCTCCGTATTTTATTCGTTGCCTTTTGTAGTGCAGCCGATACAGAACTCGTTCGAGGCGATCGGCGAGCGTCCGCTGGAAGTAGCGGCCACTTTGCGCGCTTCGCCGTTCGATGCTTTTGTGAGTGTGGCATTGCCCTTGGCGAAGCCGGGATTTTTGACCGCCATCGTTCTCGGTTTTGCCCATACGGTGGGCGAATTCGGCGTAGTGCTGATGATAGGCGGCAATATCCCGGATAGAACGCGCGTCGTCTCGGTGCAAATTTACGATCATGTCGAGGCGCTGGAATATACGCAGGCGCACTGGCTGGCGGCGATCATGGTCGGATTTTCATTCGCGGCATTGCTGATGTTGCATTTATTCCATCCGACCGGCAGAAGAAAATGGCGGCAATGACTACAGTCGATATTATTCGTGCGCGGTTTCGACTCGATTATCCCGATTTTTTGCTCGATGTCGATTTCGAAGTGCCCGGGCGCGGGGTAACTGCGCTATATGGGGCTTCCGGTTCCGGCAAAACGACTTTGCTGCGCGCAATTGCCGGTCTTGTGCGGATACCTGGCGGCTATCTCGAGGTAAACGGTCAAGTCTGGCAGGACGATAAGCGGGGGATATTTCTGCCTGTACATCGCCGTCCGCTCGGTTATGTGTTTCAGGAAGCGAGTCTGTTTGCGCATCTTACTATCCGGCGCAATCTGGAATACGGTCTGAGCAGAGTACCGGCTTCACTGCGGCGCATATCGCTGGAACGGGCGATAGAGCTGCTGGGCATCGGTCATCTGCTGGATCGAATGCCGGCGGCTTTGTCGGGTGGCGAGCTGCAGCGCGCCGGAATCGCACGGGCGCTGGCGGTGAGCCCCGGAATATTGCTGATGGATGAGCCGCTGGCGGCGCTGGACGCCAAACGCAAAAAAGAAGTGCTTCCTTATCTGGAACGATTGCACGGCGAGATGGAGATTCCGGTATTATACGTCAGTCATGCAATCGAAGAAATTTCACGCCTGGCCGATCATCTTGTTCTGCTGGAGCAGGGACGGGTACTAGCCAGCGGTTCATTTACCGGCATGTTGGCGCGTCTCGATCTGCCGATACGTTTGAATGAAGACGCCGGAGTAGTATTGTCGGCTACCGTTATCGGCCATGACCGGCAATGGCATTTAAGCCGGCTGGATTTTGCCGGCGGCAATTTGTGGGTGCGTGACACCGGCGTTGCGTTGTGGCAAACGCTGCGCGTACGGATTCTGGCGCGCGATGTCAGCATCGCTTTATCGCCGACAGCCGATAGCAGTATACTTAACGTATTGCCGGTCGTTGTGACCGGATTGGGAGACGATGCCCATCCCGCATTGGTGCTGGCGCAACTTGATGCCGGCGGCGTTTTTCTGCTCGCGCGTTTATCCCGCCGTTCGGCGGCAGCGCTCGATTTACGTACGGGTCTCCAGGTCTGGGCCCAGATCAAGGCGATAGCATTGATCGAATAAATTCGTGATCGCCTAGCGGCGATAGTTTGTCGGCATAATTCGTATCCAGAGGGATTCATGCGAGTTCGAAATAAATTCGTTACGATCATAATGTCGGCTGTGTTTTTTGTCTCCGTCCCCGTTCTTGCCGATCAGGGCAGTATTCCTCATCTGGACCATGTTTTTCTGATAGTTATGGAAAATCATTCGCTTAATGAGATTATCGGCAGCCCCAATACGCCCTTTATCAATCAGCTGACGCGAGCTTCTAATCTGGCGATCAATTATTACGCAGCAGGGCATCCCAGCCTGACCAATTATCTGGAAATAGTAGGCGGATCCAATTTCGGTATCGTCAACGATAACTATCCAGACTGGCATAATGTAGATCGGGATAGTCGCCGCAATAAACCGATAGCGGGTTCGGGAGAGGACGCTCCGACCCCGGCGCGGATAGCGCCATTTCATATCGGGATCGCCGCCGCGCCTTTTGTGGGACGAACTATCGGCGATCAATTGGCGGCTATCGGCCATCGATGGAAAACTTACGAGGAGGATATGCCGGTATCGGGCGATATAGATCGCGTGGACTACAGCGACGGAATTTATACTAACCTGAGCGCGATCCCCATAGTTAAGTCGCATGAGGTACAAAGTCTATACACTGCTAAGCATAATCCTTTTGTCTATTTCGCTCATATCCAGGAAAACCCAGGTTCCGTTGACGGCTTGCGTAACGTTGCCGGTTTTGCCGGTATAAACGGGTTATACGCTGACCTGGGCAGCGGAAAAGTACCGGATTTTTCTTTTATCGTACCCAATCTTTGCCATGATATGCACGGCCTGGATAATAGTAGCCGCTTATGCAGCAATAAAACGACCTTGCTGCAAATGGGCGATGCAACCGTAAAAATGCTGGTGTCGGCCATTCAAGGTTCGAAGATCTGGCGACAGGGCAATAATGCCATAATTGTATTATGGGATGAAAACGATTATTCCGACACGCCGAACAAAGTAGCGGTGATTATCGATACCAATTACGGAGGCAGAAAACGCACCAGTAATCGGCTGTACAGTCATTTTTCCTTGCTGAAAACGCTAGAAGCGGGATTCGGCTTGCCATGCCTTAACCATGCCTGCGATAAAAATGTGCATATCATGGATGATTTATTCAGTTTTTAAGTTAAGGTTTACAATTATATATCCGCGTAACCGGAGTACGTTCAAAGCGATTCGTTTACCCGTTTTCCATCGCGTTTTACAATGCGGCCGGGCACGCCGACGACCGTTACGTTTGCTGGAACATTTTTAACCACTACTGCATTGGCGCCGATTTTTACGTTCTCGCCGATATGAATTCCGCCTATTACTTTTGCGCCGGCACTGATTGTGACGTTATTGCTGATGGTAGGAGCATCGGTGGCGTTGGAGTAGCCCACTGTTACTTGTTGATTGATAAAACAATTATCCCCGATTTCCCTGGCTGCTATGATCGTTGCGAAGCCGTGCTGGATGAATAAACCCGGACCTATGCGTGGAGTGCGAATAAACAGGGTGGACATGGGTTGACAAAGTGGCCCTAAAAGCTTGCCTTTCCAACCGGTGCGGTAATAAAACAGATTTCTGTATTCCGGGAAATACGTCATTAGTTTCAGAAAAATCTTCGGGATGGAATCCGTCGGCGTTGTTTTATAAATAATGTCGTGCCAACGCAAGATGTCGGCTCTGATAATTTCCGAATTGCTGCAATTTTTCAGTAAGATCAAATGCGGAAGCAATCGCAGGCTGCTTAGCGACAGTATGAGTCGATCCAACAGTTTTTTCATGAAATGTCCGGTTGCGTTTAATGGATATAACGATAATTTACCCGAGTTATGAATGGTCTTCTATAAGAAGCCCCATAGTTAAAAGTAATCGGTTTTTGGGCCGAATAAACAGGCGTGAAGATTTAGTTTGAATATTCGAAAATCCAAGACCGGTCGAGGGTTTGTTGCAGAATGAAATCGGCGGAAACGCCGTCGACCGGCTGGCGATGCGAGATGCAGGGCTTATTTTTTAGGCTGTTCCAGCAGCATCGGTATAACCAGGCCGTAACCTTGCGACTCGTAATTGGCGATCGTCGGATATGC
>DAIETB010000097.1:0-3851 GCA_027345925.1 Sulfuriferula sp. | reverse complement strand
TACGCGACAAGGTCACCTGTTACATCGGTAACGGCGTCGTCGTCTCCCCTACCGCGCTGCTGGAAGAAATGGCCATGCTGGCGGAACACGGCGTCGATGTCGCCAGCAGACTGAAAATATCGGCCGCATGCCCGCTCATATTGCCCTATCACGTCGCCATCGACAAAGCGCGCGAACTGGCCAAGGGGATCGCTAAAATCGGCACCACCGGACGCGGTATCGGGCCGGCGTACGAAGACAAGGTCGCACGCCGCGCTATCCGCCTGCAGGATGTTTTCCACCGCGAACGATTTGCCGCGAAATTAGGCGAAGTGCTGGATTATCATAATTTCATCCTGAAGAACTATTTCCACGCCGAGATCGTCGATTTCACCGAAACGCTGGAAACCACCCTGCAACTGGCCGAACGCATCAAACCCATGGTCGACGATGTGCCGCGCCTGCTCTACGAAGCGAACCGCAACGGCGATAACCTGCTGTTTGAAGGTGCGCAAGGCACGTTGCTCGATATCGACCACGGCACCTATCCCTACGTCACCTCCAGCAATTGCACAGCGGGAGGCGCGGCCACTGGTGCCGGCGTAGGGCCGCATACGCTGCATTACGTCCTCGGCATCACCAAAGCGTATACCACTCGCGTCGGTTCCGGCCCTTTTCCCACCGAACTGTTTGACGACAACGGCAAATACCTGGCGGAACGCGGACACGAATACGGCTCAACCACCGGACGCGCCCGCCGCTGCGGCTGGTTCGATGCCGCCGCGCTCAAACGCTCCATCCAGATCAACGGCGTATCCGGCTTATGCGTCACCAAGCTCGATGTACTCGACGGCATGGAAACGCTCAGAATCTGCGTCGGTTACCGTATCGACAACGGCTATTCGGATATCCTGCCGGTAGGCGCCGAATTGCTCGCCACCTGCGAGCCCGTGTACGAAGAAATGCCTGGCTGGACCGCAAGCACTGTCGGCGTCAAACGATTCGAGGATTTACCCGATGCCGCCCGGGCCTATCTCAAGCGCATGGAAGAACTGTGCGAAGTCCCTATCGCGCTGATTTCGACCGGTCCCGACCGCGAAGAGACGATCGTGCTGCAACACCCGTTCGACCAGACCTGATTATTCCTGCCGGTAAATCGCACTGCGGCTTACCGGAAAGAACTATCAGTCGTCGATCCGGTTTTGCGTCATCAGAGATAACACCCGCTCCGGATCTTCCAGTACAGTTTTGATTTCCGCCAGGAAGCGTACCGCATCGCGACCGTCGATCAGGCGATGGTGGTACGACAGGGCAAGATACATCATGGGACGGATAACCACCGCGCCGTTTTCGGCGACAGGCCGATCCTGTATGGCGTGCATGCCCAGAATCGCCGATTGCGGCGGGTTGATGATCGGGGTCGACAGCAGAGAACCGAAAACCCCGCCGTTGCTGATCGTAAACGTTCCGCCGCTGATTTCTTCCAGCCGCAGATCCATCGCCTCGGCGCGCTGCGCATAATCGGCAATCGCACGTTCTATCCCGGGGAAATCCAGCCGTTCGGCAGCGCGCACTATCGGCACTACCAGTCCGTGGCTGGTGGAAATGGCAACGCCTATGTCGCACCGATCGTTGAATACGATATCGGAACCGTCGATCATGGCATTGATAACCGGAAATTTCTGTAGCGCCGTTACCGCCGCCTTGACAAAAAAAGCCATGAATCCCAGCTTTACGTTATACGCGCGCATGAATTCCGCCTGAACGCGCGCCCGCACCTCTTTTACCGCCTGCATGTTCACTTCGTTGAACGTCGTCAAAATTGCTGCCGAATGTTGCGCCGACACCAGCCGCTCGGCTATGCGCTGACGCAGTCTGCTCATAGGCTGCCTGTGCGTTCCGGCCGGAGCGGACGCATTGCCGCCGGTTTCTTCGTTCGCAACAGACAGGCTGGGTTCGCTTCGAGCCTGGGCGGAATATACGGGCGTATCGGCCGACTCGCCTGCAGCAGCGGCAGGAGGTTGGGCTACTACCGGTTTATCCGTAACGGCGACCGGCTTAACCGCCTCGGCAATGGTGGAGGCGACCGCTTGTTTCGGCTCCGGCTCGCCGTTATCGATATGCGCGATCACTTCACCCGCTCTTACGGCCGTATTGTTGTCGCGAAACAGCGCCACCAGAACGCCGCTGGCCGGCGCGGAAATTTCCAGAATCACCTTGTCGGTTTCCAGGTCGATCAGCGTCTCGTCGCGAACCACCGTATCGCCCGGCTGCTTGTGCCATTCCAGCAACGTGCCTTCGGTAATCGAATCCGATAATTCGGGGGTTTTGACCTCTATAATCACGATAATGCCTCGTCGATCAATGCTTGGCGCTGAGCCTGATACACTTCGGGATACCCTACCGCCGGCGAAGCGGAAAAAGGACGTCCGGCATAACGCAGGATTTGTCCTGCCGGCATGCATAAGCGCAAATGATATTCGAGCGCAAACCATGCGCCCTGATTGCGCGGTTCTTCCTGCGCCCAGACCAGCTCCTGCGCTGAGGAATACTGCGACAATTGTTCCATCAGTTCCTTGTCCGGAAACGGATACAGCTGTTCAAGACGCAATAATGCGATATGGTCGATACCGCGCTGTTCGCGTGCCTCCAGCAGATCGAAATAAACTTTACCGCTACACAGCACGACGCGTTTTACTCGCGCGGTATCCAGCACTCTGGTTTCCCCCAGCACGACCTGAAATTCACCGTGAGTCAGGCCCGACAGGCTGACGCCGGCATGTCGGGCGCGCAACAGGCTCTTCGGCGTCATTACAATCAGAGGCTTGCGATAGGGGCGTATCATCTGCCGCCGCAACAAATGAAACATTTGCGCAGCATTCGTCGGCTGGCAAACTTGCATGTTGTCGTTCGCGCACAGCTGTAAAAACCGCTCCAGCCGCGCCGAAGAATGTTCCGGGCCTTGTCCTTCCTGACCGTGCGGCAGAAATACGGTCAGTCCGCACAAACGGCCCCACTTCGCTTCGCCGCTGGCGATGAACTGGTCAATCACGACCTGCGCGCCATTGGCGAAATCGCCGAATTGCGCTTCCCAGATTACCAGCTCGTCCGGTTCGGCGGTGGCGTAACCGTATTCAAACGCCAGCACGGCCAGTTCCGACAATAAGGAATCGATCACCAGAAAGTGCGGCTGATTCGGGTAAATATGCTGCAGCGGCATATATTCTCCCGCATCCCAGCGTTCGCGAAACTGATCGTGCAAGACGGCGTGACGATGAAAAAATGTGCCGCGCCCGCTATCCTGCCCCGAAATTCTGACCGGGTAGCCGTCGCGCAACAAGGTAGCGTAGGCGAGATTCTCCGCCATGCCCCAATCGACTGGAATCTCGCCGCTCAGCATCGAATGCCTGTCGGCCATGATTTTTTCGACTCGCGGATGCAGGACGAACCCATCCGGCACCTGCAGGATCTTTTCGCCCAGTTCGAACAGCATGTTAGCCGACGCGCCGGTTTGCGCCGGATGCCGCCAGTCGGTATGGCGATACGATTGCCAATGCGCCACATAGCTGCGTTTATACAACGATTGAGCGGGTGTCACGATACGCTGTTCGCGCTCCAGCCGGCTGCGATAGGCGGCGATCGCCGCCTGGGCTTCTGCCTGGTCGAAATTGCCGCAGGCAGCCAGCTTTTCGGCATATTGAGCGCGGACCCCGTTATGCGCATCGATTTTATGATACATCAAGGGTTGCGTGACAGCCGGTTCATCCTGCTCGTTGTGACCGTGCCGGCGGAAACACACCAGATCGATGATAATGTTTTTGTGAAAAGTCTGCCGGTAATCGAGCGCGATCTGCATCGCCCGCACCGCCGCT
>DAIETB010000087.1:0-5077 GCA_027345925.1 Sulfuriferula sp. | reverse complement strand
CCGCCATACGGTAGTGCGACGCGGGCAGGATGCGCGTAAACGGCCGCTGATCCAGTTTGTCTACACGGTCGATGTGGAGGTTAAGGATGAAGCCGGGGTGCTTGCCCGAGCCGGGCGTAACAAGCATGTCGCGCTCGCTCCAGATACCGGTTATCGTTTTGTGGCGCGCGCGCCTGCGCCTTTGCCGCTGCGACCGGTGGTCATCGGTTTTGGTCCTGCGGGGATGTTTGCCGGGCTGCTGCTGGCGCAAATGGGATTTCGGCCGATCATCCTGGAGCGCGGTAAGGCAGTGCGCGAACGGACTCGGGACACCTGGGGCCTATGGCGTAAACGGCAGCTCGATCCGGAATCCAATGTGCAATTCGGCGAAGGCGGCGCGGGAACCTTTTCGGACGGCAAACTTTACAGCCAGATCAAGGATCCGAAACATTACGGTCGCAAGGTTATCGCCGAATTTATCGAAGCCGGCGCGCCGCCCGAGATCGCTTACGTCAGCAAGCCGCACATCGGCACCTTCCGGCTGGTCGGCATCGTGGAAAAAATACGCGCGACGATAGAATCGCTGGGCGGGGAAATTCGTTTTCAAAGCCGTGTCGTCGATCTCGTTATGGAGAACAACGTCCTGCAAGGCGTGGTTCTGGCCGACAGTGAGCGGATACTTACACGCAGTCTGGTGTTGGCGATAGGCCACAGCGCCCGCGACACCTTCGAGATGCTCGATCGCCGCGGCGTGTACATGGAAGCTAAACCGTTTTCGGTAGGATTCCGCATTGAGCATCCGCAGCAATTGATAGACCGCTGCCGTTTCGGCGAGGCAGCCGGTCACCCTGAACTGGGCGCGGCGGATTACAAGCTGGTGCATCACGCCAGCAACGGCCGGGCGGTGTACAGTTTTTGCATGTGCCCGGGGGGGACGGTGGTTGCTGCGACATCGGAAATCGGCCGCGTGGTCACTAACGGCATGAGCCAGTATTCGCGCAACGAACGTAACGCCAACAGCGCCATTGTCGTTAATATTACGCCGGAAGATTATCCCGGTACGCCTCTGGCTGGGGTTGCTTTCCAGCGACATTGTGAATCCCGGGCGTTCGAACTGGGCGGCAGTAACTACAACGCGCCGGGACAGTTGCTGGGAGATTTCCTTGCCGGCAAGCCCTCGACCCGTTTTGGATCGGTGCTGCCGTCGTATACGCCGGGAGTGACGCCGGGAGATTTGTCTGCGGCATTGCCGTCTTATGTCATTGACGCGATGCGCGAGGCATTGCCTGAGTTCGACCGGCAAATCAAAGGTTTTGCCTTGGCGGATGCCGTATTGACGGGCGTTGAGACGCGTACCTCGTCACCGGTACGCATTAAACGCAACGACGACGATTTTCAGAGCGTGAATACACGCGGGCTGTATCCTGCCGGCGAAGGGGCCGGTTATGCCGGCGGAATCCTGTCCGCCGCCATCGACGGGATTAAAGTCGCCGAAGCGCTGGCTTTAACGTTGATCCGGCCATAGATCGATTATTTAGCCAGGACTTTGCGTATCGTATCCGCCAATTCTTCGGCGACGAATTTTGCGACGTAAGCGTCTGCGCCCACGTTTTTAACGTGATCTTCGTTGGCGGCGCCGGTCAGCGACGAGTGTATGACCACCGGGATACCGGTGTAGCGCTTGTCCTGCTTGATATTGCGGGTCAGCGTGAAGCCGTCCATTTCCGGCATTTCCAGGTCGGTCAGTATCAGTGCGACCTTGTCCTGCACCGTTTTGCCTTCGGCTTCGGCCGAGGTGGCGATTTCCTGCAGTTTGTCCCACGCTTCCTTGCCGGTTTTGGTCATTATATAAGACAGACCCATCGCAGTGAGGCCCTGCTCGATCAGCGAACGCGCTACGACTGAATCGTCTGCGGCGAGAATGACCGTACCGGGTTTGAGGGTGATATGCGGCCCTATCGTATCGGGATTGATGGGAGCTTCATCCGGCGGCGACATCTGCCTTAATATCGTTTCCACATCCAGCACTTGTGCTAGCCTGGAATTGTCGATATCGCCGTCGAGCCGGGCGATGCTGGTGACCATGCCGGTGGCGGCACTGGATTCGGCGGACAGCACCTGGCTCCAGTCCAGCCGTACGATATCTTCCACCGATTCCACGGCGAAAGCTTGCGTCGTACGGGCGTATTCGGTAACAAGAATAATATTGAGTCCCGTTTGCGGAGTACAGCCGATGACGGCAGGCAGATTGATGACGGGTATGATCTGGCCGCGCAGATTGACGACGCCCAGCATATGAGGCGGTGCGCCGGCAACGGATGTGATAGGCGGCATGGCGACGATTTCGCGGATTTTGAAGACGTTGATTCCGAACAGTTCGGAATGTTCGCCGTTGGCGTCGCCGCCGAGACGGAACAGCAATAGTTCGAACTTGTTGCTGCCGGTGAGATTAGTGCGTTCGTCCACATCTTGCTGTACGGTTTTCATCGTGCTGACTCCTCTTATAATTCTTGCTGTTGCACTCTGGCAGAACTGCGCTATTTCGTCCGTGTTCCGGTGTCAGGAAACGCGAGCCGGCCGCGGGCGACTGCCGCGCGCACTTGTGCCGGTGCCGTACCTCCAATATGGTTACGGCTATTGAGTGATCCGGTGAGAGATAATACACTATAAATATCGCTGTCGATAAGATCCGAAAAACGTTGTAACTCTGCGAGCGGCAAGTCGGACAGATCGCAGCGCGAAGTCTCCGCATGACGTACCGCCCGGGCCACGATTTCATGCGCATCGCGGAACGCCATCCCTTTTTTGACCAGATAATCGGCCAGATCGGTTGCCGTGGCGTAGCCTTGCAGTGCGGCATTGCGCATGGCATCGGCGTTGACGCGGATGCTGGGGAGCATTTCCGCGACGATGGACAGGGTGTCGATGAGCGTGTCTACGGTATCGAACAGCGGTTCCTTGTCTTCCTGATTATCTTTGTTGTACGCCAGCGGCTGACCTTTCATCAGCGTCAGCAATGCGACCAGATGGCCGTTAATCCGTCCGGTTTTACCGCGGATCAGCTCGGGCACGTCGGGATTTTTTTTCTGCGGCATGATTGACGAGCCGGTACAGAAGCGGTCGGCCAGATCGATAAAGCCGAAACGCGGACTCATCCATAAAATCAATTCTTCGGACAAACGCGAGAAATGGGTCATGATCAGACTGGCGCAGGCGGTAAATTCAATTGCAAAATCGCGGTCGGATACCGCATCGAGCGAGTTTTCGCAGACTCCGTCGAAACCCAGATTGCGAGCGACCATTTCCCGGTCTATCGGAAAGCTCGTACCGGCTAGCGCCGCAGCGCCCAGCGGCAGACGGTTGACGCGGGAGCGGCAGTCGCGCAAGCGCTCGGCGTCGCGTTTGAGCATTTCGAAATAAGCCAGCAAATGATGTCCGAAGGATACCGGCTGTGAGACCTGCAAATGGGTAAAGCCGGGCATGACCACATCGGCGTGGGCGTCGGCGAGATCGAGCAGCGCCGTTTGGACTTTCTGTATCAAATGCAACAGTCCGTCGATGTTGTGCCGCAGATAGAGACGAATATCGGTGGCAACCTGATCGTTGCGCGAGCGACCGGTATGCAGCCGTTTGCCGGCGTCGCCGATTTTGCCGGTGAGGGCTTTTTCGATATTGAGGTGGACGTCTTCCAGATCCAGCAGCCAGACGAATTGACCGGCGCGGATTTCCGCGAGGATTTCAGTCATTCCCCGCTCTATTTCGGCCAGATCGGCGGTACTGATAATAGCCTGCTGCGCGAGCATTCGGGCGTGCGCCAGCGAGCCTTGAATATCGAACTCGGCTAAGCGATAATCGAAGCCGATGGAAGCTGTATAGCGTTTGACGCGTTCGGAAACCGGCTCGGAAAAACGGCCAGACCAGAGCGAAGACGAGTTGGGACTGGAATCGGACATATATAAGGACTCGCTAATAAATAACATGGACATACGCTGGGGTTGTTTTGGGCGCAGACCAAGGTGCAGGACGCGCGGTTGTGTCATTCACAACAAGCGGCTTGCAACACCAGTATGCGCCTAAAATAACCCCAGCCCGGAGGGTTACTGCGTATTCGCCCGTCTGCGGCGTTGCAAAGCTTGCGAATGGAATAACCATTCGCTGCGCTTCGCGCCTTGCATCCATCGCGAATACGCAGTAACGTTTGTTCAAGTTATTCATTAACGAGCCCTTAGTATTCTTAATAGTTGAGTCATGCAGGATACTGCACAAAACAGAATTATGCCAAAGACTGACGCTACCGACTATCCCGATCGCTTGCCCGATTTTTGTAATCTGGGCGTAATCCTGCGGATTTTGCTGGGGGTCGAAGGCATGCTGGGGGTAACGGTATGGCTGCAAACGCCGGTCTATAAGGAAATGGCGCATCGGTTCATGACCGATTCGATGGTGGTGCAGACCGCTTTGCTGCTGACGCTTTTTTTGCTGTGCTTGCTGGTTCGTCCCTTGTCGCGTCTGCCTTATCCTGCCGGAGCAGCGGCGGTTACGGCGATTGCCGTCGGCACGGCAGCTCTTGTGATGTACGGAATGAGTCGGATATTTTTCGACCGCAATTTGGCGATGAGCTTGCGTGAATTGCTGGATGTGACCGGGATGAGCATTATTATGCTGGTTTATTTTCATTTGCGCGGTCAGGTTCTTTCTCCGGCCCTTGCGGAAGCGCGTTTGCAGGCCTTGCAAGCGCGAATACGCCCGCATTTTCTGTTCAACAGTCTCAATGCCGTACTCAGTCTGGTACGTTCGGAACCGAAACGCGCCGAACGGGCACTGGAAAACCTGTCCGAATTATTCCGTGTCATGATGGCCGATAATCGCAATCTGGGCTCGCTCGCCGACGAAGTCGAGCTGTGCCGGCAATATCTGGAACTGGAAGCGCTGCGACTGGGCTCCCGGCTGCAAGTGGTCTGGCATATCGACAAGATGCCTCATTCCGTACTGGTGCCTCCGCTGATGATGCAGCCGTTGCGTGAAAACGCGGTATATCACGGGATAGAACCCGCGACGCAGAGCGGCGAAATCCATATCAATATTTATCAGAGCAGCG
>DAIETB010000071.1:0-4518 GCA_027345925.1 Sulfuriferula sp. | reverse complement strand
TGTCGAGCAGTATGATCTCATCGTAAACGGAGTATTTATTGCGATACGCTATTAACCTGCTTTTCACGGACTTTGTTACGGTTTCAGTCCTATCACTTGCCAGGAATTCGCACAATACGCTATCGGTAGCGAGAAACCCCACATCGGCGGTGCGTTCGTACAGGTTGCGAACTATTATATCGATTACATAATGAGCCTTGGTCCCGATCTGGGTGAATACATTTACCAGTTTTTCTCGCACCAGACTGGACACCAGTTCCTGTTCGAGCCGATCGAAACCGCTGCGCGTTGCAGCCATGGTCTGCAATATTGGCTGGATCTCAGGCAAGGCATTCATGCGGGCTGACGATTCGATCATGCGCCACATCAGATTAAGTTCGCGCAAAGATTGTTCGCTACGGAGAACATCGCGCATATACGGAAGAAATATATCTTTATCGGGAATAATATCGGGAGTCATGGTCATCCTGGCTGGAATTGAGAAAACACCCAGGTCTGAAGCAATTTCCAGGCCAGAAGAACCGGAAACTTCCGGTTCGATAACTTCTAATTCGTCAAAAATTGATTATGAAAATTTTCGTGAAAATACCATAAAGTTTGTATGGCTATTAACCGATAATGCGGATAGGCAGATGAATTGAATATTGTTGTATAGCACCCGCTATGTCGGCTTTAACCGAAAAAGGAAATACCACGATGTCGGCTTTGTCTATACCGCAAAATAAATCGTTTGAACATCCAAAATTATCCGATCTGCATCCCATTTCCGATTTTTGCTCGCTTAATCGGATTGCAACCGCGTCAGAGACCGTCAACGGCTACATCGTGGGCTATTTCAAGGGACTTACCCTAACCAGCCATTTCCAGCCCATATATAGCCTCACTCATAAAAGGCCAGTCGGCTACGAAGCATTGCTCCGGGCCATGAATGCGGACGGCGAACTAATTCCGCCCCTCTCAGTATTCAATATGTCCTTGACGGAAGTAGAAACCATATTTCTGGATCGTTTATGCCGATATTTACATGTACGGAATTTCTTGACCCTCGCAGACGATATCAGCTGGCTTTTTCTCAATTTCAATCCGACGGTGACGATTAAAGGCAAAGGCTACGGGTCGTTTTTCGCCGAATTATTAAAACGCTACGAAATGCCGCCTCATCGTATCGTGGTCGAAATTCTGGAAGATTCTATATACGACAAAACCTTGTTGAAGGGGGCCGTCGATTATTACCGCAAACTAGGATGTCTGATTGCAATAGACGATTTTGGCGCAGGACACTCGAATTTCGATCGCATCTGGAGCCTGACTCCGCAAATCGTCAAACTCGATCGGTCCATTATCATGCAGGCGACTACCAATTACCACGTCAAACGGGTTTTACCGAATTTAATCAATTTAATACACGAATCCGGCAGCTTGTCCCTGATGGAAGGGGTTGAAACCGAAAAGGAAGCATTGATCGCCATGGATTCCGGGATCGATTTCATCCAGGGCTATTATTTCTGCAAACCCGCTCCGCCTCAATCAAGCTTTAATCAAAATCTGACCTTGTTACCCGAACTGTATGAGAAATTTCAGCATTACACCGAAAACGAAGCCTGCAAACATCAGCAAAAGCTGCAAACGCTTATAAGCAATTTCAAAATTTCCGCAAAACTCATAGAAAGCGGAGTACCTATCGAACAGGCCTGCAGTAATTTTATCGGGTTGCAATACAGCAAACGGTGTTATCTGTTAAACGAATCGGGCATGCAAATCGGCGTCAATATCACTTCCGGCACAGATCGTCACCTTACCGACGACCCCAGATTGAAACCGATCACCGACATAAGAGATGCAAACTGGTCGCGCCGCCATTATTTCCGCAGGGCAATCAACAATCCCGGCAATCTGCAGATCAGTCGGCCGTATCTCTCGATCACAGGCGCCAACATGTGCGTCACCCTTTCCTTGCAAATCAATATCGGCACGTCGATTCAGGTATTTTGCTGCGATATAGACTGGAACGAAGGACTGTGCGCCGAATGGGACGATCAATAACGATCAATCGCATCTTGAGCGTGACTATGATCATAGACAATTAAACCGCCTAACGCGGCGGCGCAGCACGCGATCCGTTTTTGCTGCGCCATTTTCGCCTAATAGTTATACGCCATCATCAGCCATGCTTTCTGGGTATTGACGTTGGGAAACGGCGTGCCGGGGAAATTGCCGCCCGCGCCGTCGCTGGCCCGGTAAGTCGCATAAATCACGCTCGCCGTCAGATGTTTGTCGAGCGGATAGGCCGCGGAAATATCCCATTCGTTGCCGAAATGCACATTGTTGTAATCGGCATGGAAATCGCGGTAAGTGCTCAGCAGATTGAATTTGGCGAAGGTCCCGCCCAGCGTGGCATACACGTCCTGCAAACCGGTGGCGGGCGTGACCAGGAACATATCGGCCCAGCCGCTGAAGGAATGTTTGGTCGCCAGCGGCGTTTGCAGCGCGTACGTGCCGTTGGAGTTACTGCCGAGCAATTCGTAATCGACCCGGGCATACACGCTGCCGTCGCTCAGATCGTCGCCGATGCCGCCGCCGAAGTGCATGTATTTCGCATCGATGCCGCTGCGGCCGCCGCCGTAGCCCTGCTGTTGGGCATATTCCGCGGTATACAGCAATCTGGTTCCGGCGCCGAGCGGCGATTTGCCGGCCAGCCGCAGCCCGGCGGTGCGGCTCGAAATATTGGTGAGGGCGTTCGTCGGCACGCTCAGATCCTGATAAAAATAATCGTACGCCGCCAGCGTCATGCCCGGCGTCGGCGTATAGGCGGCGTGTAGCAGGTCGATGCGCACCGGTTGCAGGTTGTAGCCGACCGGTGCCTGGAAATTGCCGTAACTGGCGTTAGTGTGGTCGATATGCGAGGCGAAAAACGTCGTGTTGCTCAAACTTTTGTTTTCGGCGCTCAGGCCGTCGAAGGTCTGCATGTTCTGGCGAAAATCGACGTTGCCGACAAAGCGGGCGTTATCCAGAATAATGATTTGTCGGCCGAGGATCGCTTTGGTATCGGGTATTCCGGTATAACTCACGTAAGCCTGATTGATCGCCGTCCGCGCCGGGTCGGCTACGACCGGATAGGCCAGCTTGCCGTTGGCAGTATTATTGTAATCTTCCGCCCCCAGATTGCTGACATTGATCAGTTGCAGCATCGCGCCGAAGTCGTCCTGCGGTTTGATGCTGTAGCCCATCAATGTGCGCATGGTGAAGGCGTTGGCGTCGTTGGGCTTGCCGGTCTGCTGCACCATCTCGTAACGCGGGCGCAGTTGCAGATCGGCGGTGCCTCCGGCCAGAGCATCCGACAGCCAGTCCGCGCGTGCATCCGTGCTGCCGGTGAAAATGAGCGCTGCGCCGCAAAGGGATTGCAGGACTCGGTAACGGGATTTGCCTTTCATGATATGACTCCTATAAATTGGGCAGGCTATTGTGGTTATAAAAAAACTTCGGGTGATGCGTGAATTAATAGGTTTTGTAAGGTAAAAACTTTCCGTTCAATATAATTTTTACCCGGTCCCCTTTAGGATCCGGCACGCGGGAAATATCCATGCTGAAATCGATGGCGCTCATGATGCCGTCGCCGAATTCTTCATGTATCAATGCCTTGATAGTCGTACCGTAGACATTGATCAATTCATAAAAACGGTAAATCAGCGGGTCGGCAGGGACCACCGTGGGTAGCGAGCCTTTGTACGGCACGATTTGCAACGCCGTGACGGCCTCGGCCGGTAACGCGAGCAATTTCCCTATCGTTGCGGCTTGCGTCTCGTCCAGCGTCATCTGTCCTAACAGCTCGGCAGTCGTCCATTCTTTGGAAAGACCGATTTCATGGGCGATATCGGCCCATTTCAGCCGTTTTTCCAGTTTGGCGGCAATTATCAGCTCGGTAACTTCGGTGCGATTCATGATTTTTCCTTATAAGGACAGTTAAATTGCATACAGAACGGAGGGTCTCGACGATTGCTGCTGCAAGGGCATCGCGTCATCGCTCTCCTCTCCCGGCCGCACTTCAGGCGGATAGCGTTGCTCGCTCGCTGTCGCAGTCGTTTGAGACAGTTCGCGCGAACGCGTCACCAGAAAATCCACCAGATGATTGCGTATGCGGTAATACTGCGGATCTTTGTGGACATCGTGCCGGGTCCGATTGCGCGGCAGGGTATTGACCACGATTTCGGCGATCCGGGCGCGCGGGCCGTTCGTCATCAGAATAATCTTGTCGGATAACAGCAACGCTTCATCGACGTCGTGGGTAATCATGAACACGGTTTGTCCGGTAGCGGCACAAATTTTAAGCAGCTCGTCCTGTATCACGCCCCGGGTCAGCGCATCGAGCGCGCCGAACGGTTCGTCCAGCAGCAACATTTTGGGCTGGATGGAAAAGGCGCGGGCGATGCCTACCCGCTGCTTCATGCCGCCGGACAGTTCGGCAGGTTTCTTGTGTCCGGAACCGGTCAACCCGACCAGATCGATGAATTGCAAACAATG
>DAIETB010000062.1:0-5648 GCA_027345925.1 Sulfuriferula sp. | reverse complement strand
TGCCATCTTTTTGTTGAGGAATCGGCTGCCCGTTGATGGTCAGCTTTTTGTTGCGATAGGTAACCGTATCGCCCGGTACGCCTATTACCCGTTTGATGTAATCGAGGCTAGGATCCTGAGGAAAGCGGAATACCATGACATCTCCGTTTTTAGGCTGATTAATGTCGACGATTTTGGTGTTAAGCAGAGGAATGCGCAGGCCGTAGGTGTATTTGTTGACCAGGATGAAATCGCCTACCAGCAAGGTCGATAGCATGGAGCCAGAAGGAATTTTAAACGGCTCGACGAGAAACGAGCGCAACATGAAAACGGCGAGGATAACAGGGAAAAAACTTTTGGCATACTCAGCCAGTACAGGCATATCGGCATCTTTTGGGCGCTTGGGCTTAAACCATAGGCTATCTATCAGCCAGATGACGCCAGTGAGCACCAGTGCAACAAACATGATTAATGCAAAATTCATTTGTCTTGCCTTTTATCCTAGAACAACAGTTGATGAAATGGTTGAAATAAGGCATTCACATTGGGATAGCACATGGTTGGTTTGGTTTATTTATCACCTACCTGCAAAATAGCCAAAAAAGCTTCTTGCGGAATTTCCACATTACCGACTTGTTTCATGCGTTTTTTCCCTGCTTTTTGTTTCTCCAGCAATTTACGTTTTCGACTGATATCGCCACCATAGCATTTTGCCAGTACGTTTTTACGCATTGCCTTGACGTTTTCGCGGGCGATGATTTGCGCGCCGATAGCGGCCTGTATCGCGACGTCGAACATTTGTCGAGGGATCAGTTCGCGCATCTTGCCGGCAAGTTCGCGCCCCTTGTAGATACTGGTTGCGCGATGCACGATCAGCGACAGCGCGTCGACTTTTTCGCTGTTGACGAGGATGTCGAGTTTGACCAGATCCGCGGTGCGAAACTCCTTGAATTCGTAATCGAGCGAGGCATATCCTCGCGTGGCGGATTTCAGTCGGTCGAAGAAATCCATCACCACTTCATTCATGGGCATGTCGTAGTTGAGCATGACCTGACGTCCCATATATTGCATATTGGTCTGCGCGCCGCGTTTCTGCGTGCATAAAGTCATCACGCTGCCGAGGTAGGCTTCGGGAACCAGAATGGTAGCGGTAATGATCGGCTCGCGTATTTCTTCGATCTTGGACAGTTCGGGCAACTTGGACGGATTTTCGATTTCCAGGATTTCGCCGCTGCGTAATACGATATGGTAAATGACCGTGGGCGCGGTAGTGATGAGGTCCATGTCGTATTCGCGTTCCAGCCGCTCCTGCACGATTTCCATGTGTAGCAGACCGAGAAATCCGCAGCGGAAGCCGAAGCCCAGGGCTTGCGAAACTTCGGGCTCGTAGTGCAGCGACGCGTCGTTGAGCTTGAGTTTTTCCAGTGCGTCGCGCAGGGCGTCGTAATCGTGCGATTCGACCGGATACAGCCCGGCGAAGACCTGCGGTTTGATCTCTTTGAACCCCGGTAGCGCGGCGCTGGCGGGATTGTGATCCAGCGTCACGGTATCGCCGACTTTTGCCGCCTTGAGTTCTTTGATCCCGGCAATGATAAAGCCCACGTCGCCGGCAGACAGCTCGGCGCAGGGGCGCGCCTTGGGCGTGAAGACGCCGACCTGCTCGGTGAGATAGACCGAATTGGTTGCCATCAGGCGAATCTTCTGTTTCGGTGCTATTTTGCCGTCGACTACGCGAACCAGCATGACCACGCCGACGTAATTGTCGAACCACGAGTCGATAATCAGCGCTTTGAGCGGAGCGTCGGGATTGCCCTGCGGCGGCGGAATCCTGCTGATAACCATTTCCAGAATATCTTCTATTCCCAGCCCGGTCTTGGCCGAGGCGCGAACCGCATCGTGAGCTTCTATACCGATAATGTCTTCGATTTCCTGTATCACGCGATCGGGTTCGGCGGCGGGCAGGTCGATTTTATTTAGCACCGGGATGACTTCGACGCCCAGTTCGGTAGCAGTATAGCAGTTGGCGACGGTTTGCGCTTCGACCCCTTGAGACGCATCGACGACCAGCAGCGCGCCTTCGCAGGCCGACAGGGAACGGCTGACTTCGTAGGAAAAATCCACATGACCGGGGGTATCGATCAGATGCAACTGATACAGCTGCCCGTCGCGGGCGCGATATTCGAGCGCGGCGGTTTGCGCCTTGATGGTAATGCCGCGTTCGCGCTCCAGATCCATCGAGTCGAGTACCTGCGCTTCCATTTCGCGTGCCGACAGCCCTCCGCATAATTGAATGATCCGGTCCGCCAAGGTGGATTTTCCGTGATCGATATGGGCAATAATAGAGAAATTACGTATGTTTTTCATCAACAAAAAAGGCACACGCTGTGTGCCCGGAGTCCAGTAGGGCTAATTTTAACGGATTTTCGTCAAATAAGCAGTAAGTGCTGCATCGTCCAGAAAATAATGACAGATTTCCGTATCATCCGCGCCGGTCAATACCGGAATGTAGGGGCCGTACCGCTCCTCCAGTTCGGGATCGGTATCGATATCGACGGCATTGATCCGTATCCCGTACTGCGTTTGGTAGGGTAGCAGTTTTTCAAGCAGTTCATGGCACAGATGGCAATAATGCCTTACGTATACATTAAGTCGAAGTTGGGACATGCCGGATAGATCCAGAGGCGCCCCTGATCGGGGCGCCTTTAATTGTTAATCTGCTTGCAGAGGAATATACAAAGTTATTTTATCGCGTTTGATCAGCAATGCAAGCGTACTGTTTTTGGCTGTAGCGGCCAGCAGAGTATTAAACTGCGCGACCGAATGAACCGGCGTATTGTCGACGGCAAGAATGATATCGCCCGCAATGATGCCGGCGCGTGCGGCGGCGTTGTCGCTGCGATCGACCAGTATGCCGTCGGTGCCGGATTGTTCGCGATGCGGCAGATCGGATACGATCAAACCGACTTTATCGGGCGCCGTCGCCGATGCCGCCGCTTTACCCTGCACCGTTTTTTTGGCCGGGACTTCGCCCAGTACGGCGGTCAGAACCAGCGGTGCGCGATTGCGCCAGATTTCGACTTTGGCGGCGCTGCCCGGTTTGGCTGTGGCAACCAGACGGGGCAGGTCTATCGAACGGTTGACCGGCTGGCCGTTGAATTTGAGGATAACGTCTCCGGGCTTGATGCCGGCTTTGGCTGCAGGGCCTTTGCTGTCGACTTCGGACACCAGCGCTCCTTCCGGTTTCGCCATACCGAATGCCCGTGCGGTGCCGGCGCTGACTTCCTGCACGATCAGCCCTAAACGCCCGCGTTTAACCTTGCCGTAAGCTTTCAGTTGATCGGCGACCTGCATCGCGACGTCGATAGGAATGGCGAAAGAAACGCCCATATAGCCGCCCGAACGGGAAAAAATCTGCGAATTGATGCCGACGACCTGACCTTTCATGTTAAACAAGGGGCCGCCGGAATTGCCGGGATTGACGGCAACGTCGGTCTGTATGAACGGGACGTAGTTTTCATCGGGCAGCGAGCGGCCTTTGGCGCTGACTATGCCGGCGGTGACCGAGTTTTCGAAGCCGAAGGGCGAACCGATCGCGATTACCCATTCGCCGACCTGAAGTTGCTGGGGATTGCCGATGGGCGCTACGGGCAAATTGGTTGCATTGATTTTGATCAATGCAATATCGGAACGGGAATCGCTGCCGATAATTTTAGCTTTGAATTCGCGCCGGTCGGTCAGTTTGACGGTAACTTCGTCGGCGCCTTCGACTACGTGCGCATTGGTCAGTATGTAGCCGTCGCTGCTGATAATAAAGCCCGATCCCGAGCTATGCAGCGGGATTTCGCCGTTATTGGGGCTCTGCTGAGGCATCTGCGGCATGAAATGGCGAAAGAAATCGAACATTTCCTGATCGGGAATGTCGGGCATGCCATTGAACTGATTTTGGGCTTTAATCAGTTGCGTAGTCGAAATATTTACTACGGAAGCACCGTGCTCTTTGACTATGTCGACAAAATTGGGTAAATCGTTGGCGTGGGCGGTAAAACTCAGAGTAAGCAGGCATAACCATAAATAAAACAACTTTTTCATGATTTTATTTCCTTGAGCATAAAAAAATTACTGCGTACGGAACGCAAGACTACGGGTTGAAAACGTGGATCGGCGCTGACGTGACGGCTAAACCTGATCAGCCAGAGCGCACCGATGGCGAAGCCGGTTGCTGCGCCGAATATGGAAGCCAGATCGCGTTGGGCGGCAGCGGCAAATTGCGAGCCGAGAATGGCGCCGATAAATATCAGTAATAGCGGTAGTAAATATACCGCGGCCGAACCGCGCAGTACAGAACCGTCTGCAATGCCGATGATTACTTCATCGCCTGTTTTGCTTCCCAGCGTATCGATCACCTGATATTTTTTCGATTTCAGGGTGAATATCTGGCCGATTTTGCCGGCGCCGCAACCGCCGCTTTCTCCTGCGTGATCTCCGCTACCTGCGCAACTGCTGCACGATCCGCCGGGCATGGATTCCACCCAGACGCTGCCATTGCTGTCGACCGCAACCACGCGTGCTTGCATTTCTATCATTTCGCCCCCGCCTGATTCAAACTGTCGGCAATCATGATCAGGGTGGCAGGAGGAACCTCGCCCAGCGCCGTGACCTGATAATCTCCCACCGGACGGGCGTATATGCTCATCATGCCGTGACTGGACAGACCGTGCGGCGGATGTGTGCCGAGCTGTTCCAGCGGTTCGATGAAAAGCGACACCGTCGCCAGGCCGTCGGTATAGACCAGGTGCAGGACTTTATGCGGTTTGTTGGGCAATGCCAGCAAGGTTTGCGTAATTTTGTGAAATCCGGGAGGCAAAGCGCCGACATGCCACGGACTGGAGATGTCGGATTCCCGGCTCGGAACGGCGACGGGTGTTTTGTCTGCGAAAGTGT
This sequence comes from Sulfuriferula sp., assembly GCA_027345925.1. Taxonomy (GTDB): domain Bacteria; phylum Pseudomonadota; class Gammaproteobacteria; order Burkholderiales; family Sulfuriferulaceae; genus Sulfuriferula. The sequence goes on along the minus strand of DAIETB010000062.1, from coordinate 728 downwards.
CCTGAAATTGTTCGCGTTTCGGCGCGGCGCCTATGTCGATCTGGGTAAAGGTAAATTGTTCGACGGGTTGCTGGTGTTCATCGAGCTTGACTAATTTGAGTAGAAGATGGGTTTCGTTATCGGCCCAGAGTACATAACCGTAGCGATAGGCATCGCGAGGCAAGAGGCTGACGCCCTGGCTATTACGGTCGGCGATCTGGGCATGTCCGATCGACTTGAGGATGTACAGGGCATCGAGCGGTGTGGCGGGGATGGGCAGAACTTCGGGAAAAAACTGATGATGCTGATGCCGTTCGACCTTGACCAGATTACCTTGGGGAATAAAGCAATAAACCCCGTCGTTGAGTCGTAGATAGGAATGGGGCAACCCGGACAGAGCATCCTGACGGATCAGTTCCCCGTTGCGGTCAAGCCGATGTGCGACATGAGAGATTTCCACGTCGTCGTTATACTGATAAATCACTGTGCCGTCGTAATTGAGGCGTTGTGCAGCGATGGCCACCTGGTTGAGCCACCGGTCGAGATCGGGTGCGGCGTCGTTGCCTGCCCAGACAGACAGGCTTGCCAGCATCGCCAATATCAGCAACCCTATCCTCATCTTGCGGGCTCCGCGGGCACCTGAAAAGAAGCGTCCATAAAAGGGGACGTTGCGCCGGGCGAAAAATCCCTGTGCGCAGCAATGAAATTAGCCAGCTTGGTTTGATCTATTTTGGCCATTTGCATGGGAA
>DAIETB010000054.1:0-3427 GCA_027345925.1 Sulfuriferula sp. | reverse complement strand
TCGCCTGAACGGTCTGAAATACTTTGAAAAACCGGCTTTGCAATACTGGTTGACCGCCATTGCCTATAAAACCTTCGGCGAACATAACTGGACCGCGCGTTTATGGGCGGCGCTCAGCGGATTCCTGGGCATAATGCTGGCATATTTCACCGGCATGCGTCTGTTTGGCCAGCGTGCGGGGTATATCGCAGCGTTGGTGCTGGCGAGCAGCTTCCTGTATTTCGCCATCGGCCATATCAATATACTCGATATGGGGGTCAGTTTTTTCATGAATCTGAGCTTGGCGGCATTATTGCTCGCTCAGCAGCCGTCTGCGACGCGCAACGCGAATCGCGCCTGGTTGTACGTTTGATGGGCGGCGATGGCGCTGTCGCTGTTGAGCAAAGGATTGATCGGCATCGCCATTCCCGGCGCGGTACTGATCGTCTACAGCATCATACAGCGCGATTGGAGCTTGTGGAAACGCCTGCATTTCGGCATGGGTTTACTGATTTTCGCCGCCATCAGTCTGCCCTGGTTTGTGCTGGTGTCCCGGGCTAATCCTGAATTTTTATGGTTTTTCTTTATTCACGAACATTTTTTACGCTATTTGACCCCTGTCAGCGGACGGGAACATCCCTGGTATATTTTTATCCCCGTCGTTCTTCTGGGCATACTGCCCTGGATCGCTCCGCTATTCGATGCGTTGCGGCATGGCTGGAAATCGAATGAAACTGCCGCCAAACCGTTCCAGTCGAAACGCATGCTGATGGTCTGGTGCGGCTTCATTTTCCTTTTCTTTTCCGTGTCGCACTCGAAACTCGTCCCTTATATCCTGCCGAGTTTTCTCGCGCTGGCTTTACTGATCGGCCAGCGTATCAGCACCGTTTCGGGAAAAACGCTGGCTTGGCAACTCAGTCCCGTGATACCGATAGCGCTCGTATTCTGGTGGCTGGCCCCGCTGGCTGCCAAAGGCGCAAGCGTTGAAGTGCCCGCCGCTTTATACGCCGGGTTCATTCCCTGGCTGCAAATCGCCGCTCTGGCCTGGCTGATCGGCGCAGCGGTAGCCGTTGCGCTGGCCCGGCGAGACCGGATCATTGCTGCCGTATCGGTGATGGCAGTGGCAAGCCTGCTGATGGGCCAGGCGGTGCTGATCGGCTATAACGCATTGTCGCCGGCCAGTTCCGCTTATCTCATTGCGCAACAGATCAAACCCTATCTTAAACCCGGTGTGCCGTTTTACAGCGTCGCCATGTACGAACAGACCTTGCCGCCTTATCTGCGACGCACCATGACACTGGTCGCGCATCCCGACGAAATGGAGTTCGGCATCCAACAGGAGCCGGACAAATGGATACCCGATGTCGCGACCTTCAAGAAAATCTGGCTGCGGCAACCGTATGCGCTGGCCGTCATGTCGCCCGATTCATACCGCAAGTTCGCTGAAGAAAAGCTGCCTATGCAAGTTATTGCTCGCGATACCCGGCGGGTCGTTGTTATCAAACCAGGAAATCTGAACAAATAATGAATGTAATTGAATGAATGTTATCAGCGGAATTCTGATCCTGTCGGCTGTCATGCTCAATGCCGCAGCCCAACTGCTACTTAAGGCAGGCACCAACAGCATAGGCGAATTCGCCTTTAATTCCGGCAATATAGTGCCGATAGGAATCAGGCTTGCCACCGAACCGCATATACTCGGCGGCTTGTTCTGCTATGTCATCAGCGTGGTCGTGTGGATTATGGTGCTGTCGCGGGTGGAAGTAGGCATGGCTTATCCGATGGTGTCTTTCGGCTACGCGATTACCGCGCTGGCTGCCTGGTGGTGGTTCGGCGAAAGCCTGAGCATGGAACGTATAATCGGGATCGGCGTGATTATACTCGGCGTATTTTTGATTACCAGAAGCTAACCCTATGAACTCTCCCTCTTTGGATTTTTTACCTTTTACCAGACCTTCCATCGACCAGGCGACCATAGACGCGGTAAGCGATGTATTGCGCTCCGGCTGGCTCACCAGCGGGCCGAAAGTTCAGGCGTTCGAAGCGCAGCTTTCCGGGTTGATGGATGGCCGCACCGTGCGCAGCATGAATTCCGGTACGGCCGCACTGGAAATTGCGCTGGAATTGATCGATATTCAGGCAGGCGACGAAGTGATTACTACCCCGCTATCCTGGGTTGCCACCGCCAATGTCATTCTGCTCGCCGGAGCGAGGCCGGTGTTCGTCGACATCGACCCACTGACCCGCAATATCGATCTGAACCTCATAGCCGCTGCGATTACGCCACGCACCCGGGCGATCATCGCGGTCGATCTGGCCGGTTTGCCGGTCGATCGCGACGAACTGTACGCGCTGGCGGCGCAATACCAGTTGCGCGTCATCGAAGACGCAGCGCAATCGTTCGGCGCCAGCTGGAAAGAACGGCCTATTGGCAGTTTCGGCGATCTGGTCGCATTCAGCTTTCATGCCAACAAAAACCTGACCACCGGAGAAGGCGGCTGTCTGGTGCTGCCGGACCCCGCGCTCGCGCCCTTGTGCGAAAAACTGCGCTTGCAGGGCGTAGTGCGGATGCCGGACGGCAATATGGAAGTCGATGTTGCCGGCGGAAAATTCAACCTCACCGATATCGCCGCAGCGATAGGGGTTGGCCAGTTACCGTATCTGGCCGAATTTACCAAACGCCGGCGTCAGCTGGCGCAACAATATCTGGCCGGGTTCGATACGCGTCCGGGTTGCGAATTGCCGGTTGCCGACTTCAGCAACAGTAACTGGCATATGTTTCAGGTCGTCTTGCCTCTGGCGCGCATGCGTATCGGCCGAGGCGAATTTATCGCGCGCATGAAAGCGCGCGGTATCGGAGTGGGCGTACATTATCCCGCCATGCATTTATTCCGGCTTTATCGCGCTCTGGGTTACGGCGAAGGCCAGTTTCCGGTCGCCGAACATGTCGGCGCTGGTATCGTCACGCTACCCCTGTTTCCGGCCATGTCGCCAGCGGATGTCTCGCGCGTCTGCCAGGCCTGCAGCGACATCCTGAACGAGGTATTAATATGAGCGCCCCCGCATTATCGGTTGTCATTCCGGTTTATAACGAAGAAGCAGGTCTCGCGGTTTTATTCGAACGTCTTTATCCAGCCCTGGATGCCCTGGGCGTCAGTTACGAGGTAATTTTCATCAACGACGGCAGTCGCGATCGGTCTGCCGCTCTGCTGCGGCAACAGTACCTGCAACGTCCCGACGTCACGCGGGTCATCTTTCTGGCCGGTAATTTCGGTCAGCACATGGCGATCATGTCCGGTTTTTCCCATTGCCGAGGCGAACGGATCGTCACGCTCGATGCCGATTTGCAGAATCCGCCGGAAGAAATACACAAACTGCTCGCCAAAATGGATGCCGGCTACGATTACGTAGGCGGCGTACGCCAGCAGCGGCAGGATGCGTCATGGCG
>DAIETB010000041.1:0-4464 GCA_027345925.1 Sulfuriferula sp. | reverse complement strand
GCGCTGAAATCGTAAACCAGCTCGACATGACCCGTGCCGCTGGGCAGACTCGCGCCCTGCTCCGCCAATATCGCATTGATATCGAGCGCTATACTGGCACGTCGGAGCAGGCAGCCGAAAGCATGTCGCGCCACTTCTGTTCCGCTGGCGTCGTAAAAAATCGCCGCGACCGGCAAATCGTGCTGGGCGGTAGACATCGGCGTAGGCTGGATGATACTGCGCCATTGTTCGACCGGCATGATAGGAGCGGGCAGAATATAGGATTTTCCCATCAATGCGGTCAAACCGGGTATTGCATCGTCGGCGACGAGATCGTTGCGTTCCACGTTGACGTGAGCGATGCGGCTGCGACCGTTTTTGACGTGGACTTCATACCGCGGCCGGACGAAGTAGCGACCTGCCTGCACTTCCATCTGTTGCGGCCAGCGCGCTTCCGGAAACAGCGCACCGACATCGAGCGGATAACTCGCAAACGGCGCAATCGTCTTCGGCACGTAACGCACTTCGCCGGAACCCATCAAATTAATCCCGATTGCGTTAGCCGGTATGGCCACCGGATGACTGTTCTGTATCCACATGACGACGGTTTCATTGACATCGGGAGCGGGCAACCCGGCAAACAGATCCGACGGCCACGCGTTGGCGTCGTGAGTACAGGACAGCACGGTCTCGTCGTCGCCGTAGATATCCAGCGCATATTTCACGATATAGTGACGCGCCACCCCGAGTATGTGTATAAACAGGGACGCGGTAAATTCGCCCAGACCGAAGCGCTCGCGGATTTCTTTACTGTCGATAATCAGGCTTGCGCCCGGCGTGGCGATCTTGTCCTCCCATTGCGCCAGGACGGCGCCCGATTGGTCGAACAGACGGCACCAGACGCGAGGCGGCGTTTTCGCGCCCAGCCCCGACCAGTAATCGCAGGTCACAATACGCGTATGCTGACCGTCCTGATCGCGAAAAAAACCGAAATTGGTCGCAAAATTCAAAGTGTCCAGATAATATTTCGGATTGGTCAGCATAGCATCCGGCAAACGCAATCCATCGAGACTTATCAACTCCATTCCGGCCGGGACAAGATGACGGATTTGCTGAATCAGACGATCTGCGTCAAACGCCGCTACGAGCAGAATTGCCGCCTTCGATTCGGGTAAACGGGTAATTGCCGAGACCGGATGGCCGAGAAGGGTTTTACCGATATCCTCGATCCGTTGCACAAACACTCCGGTAATATCCATGTCGTCGAGCGCATAAAATTCGTGCAAGCCTGACGCCATGCCCAGAGGATCGTATATCGCCACCTTGCCTGCGGCCTTCAGCCGCGCGTACAGTTCGGCAGCTTTGACGGCAGTCAGAGGATGCCCGAGCGCCTTGAAAAAACTATTGCCTCCTTTGGCATTGCTGAACGTCTCGATTTTTAAAGCCATATTATTTTCCCAAGACCCGTTAATAAATCATACAGATTACGACTGCACCGTTACAGGAATGAAATCCGAATCGGAGCCGATACGCCGGTCAGACATCAATATCCAAGCGTTGCCTGATCGAAATGGCCGCTTGCCGGGTTTCGTCCAGCGGCGGATAGTCCCATTGATCAAGTTCGCCGGCAAACGGGCGTGTGCAGCCCCGCAATTGCAACTGGCGATGAAAATCCTCGAATTTCCCTCGGCCGCCGGTCAAACCTTCGACATAGACCGGTTTTCCGGTATAGCAGGCTTCCGAAGCCATATTCACCGAATCGGCAGTAACGATCAAATAATCCGCTAACGCCAGATATGCAAAATACGGATTGTCGCCGCGGCCGTCCCAGATGATGGCCGAATAAGACTTAAGCCGTTCCCGAAGTATTTCCGTCACCGCAGGCGAAGTCCGCCGCGAAGGGGTTATTAGCACGCTGCCGCCCTCTTTATCCAGTGCGTGTGTCAATTTATCCGCCAGACGGTGCGCGTACGCCTCGTCGATCGTGTAACGCGGATTGGTGCCTCCGAGCAATACGCCGACCAGAGGCCGGGGCAATGACGAGAACGCCGTTGCAAACTGTTGCGCTCCGCTTTCAAGCCTGGCTTGCGTAACCCGATTCACCGCACCCAGAGTTTCAATAACGTTACGACCGCGACATCGATCGTGTACCGGCGCAACGATAACATCGAAATGTCGCAACGAAACGCGCGGATTCTGGATGCGTATATTCAGAGTACGACCGGAACTTGCCCGTTTGATCGCAATCGACACGGCTACATTTAATCGCCCGGTACCAATGACCGCGTCGGGCCACGGCGGTTCTAAAGAATCGCTGCCTGCGCCCAGAAAGCGCAAAGGATCCAGCCAGAGGCCGGGCGGCAGATATTTCCACGGCGCAACGACCTCGATCTTTTTGATCGTATAATCCAGACCCAACGCTTCCGCCAAGCCGAGCGACTGATTATCCATACCGGTCACGCCGTTGGACAAAATCCACGCACTACGCAAAGACATCCGGTATTAACCCGTATAACCCGAATTACCGAACAGGCCTTTAAAAAAAGCCGATACGCCATGACGATTCTGTTCGCGGCGCTTGACGGCTTCGCTAACTACCCAGTTTAATTGCAAAGCGCGCCGTGCGCCGACAAAGGGCTTATGACCATGCCACGAACTATCGCTGCGGCGAAATGCAAGCAAAGTCCCCATACTGGGTTCGACTTCCTCAACAAAATCTTCAAGATCGCTGCCCGAGCGTAAAATACGCAGCCGCCCTCCGGTATCCTGCCAGGTTTCATTAAAATAAATCAGCACGGTAATTATTTTGGTTTTGCTGTCGGTATGGATGCGCCCGTCGGTTTCGTCGGTACGACCGCGGACGGTAATCATGGTCGGCCGTCCGGTCAGATCGACACCGAATTTCCGTTCCACCGCATGACGAAACGCCGGACCTTCGAGTTCGCGCATCAGCGCTATGAATGCTTCGCCGCATTGCATGGTATCGACCGGAAAACTGCCTGCCTGTTTTACATCGGGAAAATCCCTGCTAATGGCCGGAATGACTTCCGGCCGGATAAAACCTGGCATTAGCAGATAGTCGTAAGGCGACTTGTTCAGTTCGACGGCCTCGAACGCAGTTAAATTCAAAAAGGATTGGGTATCTGCTTGAGTTTGCACAGTATCGGTATACATTGCGGACGACCTAATCTTAAATCTGCAAATGCCTAGTCTAACGTTTTTCGCTCTCGAGATAAAGCAGCGACAAAAAATTGTAACAAAAATGTCAGTCCATGCCTTGAAATGGCTCCGCTTATCCCCATCTCTTGGGAAATTTCACAGAAGGAGCTTCCAATGCCGACAGAAACCCAAAACGCAGAACCAGACGATTTAACCCCCGAAACCGAAAATACGGCAGAATCCAGTCCCAGCGTCGAGCAGGCGCTCAAACAGGCCGAACTGCTCGCCCAGGAACATCACGATGCCTGGTTGCGCGCCAAAGCCGAATCCGACAACATCCGCAAACGCGCACAGCTCGACATCGCCAATGCGCATAAATTCGCCATCGAGAACTTTGCTACGGAATTGCTGGCCGTAAAAGACAGCCTGGAAGCAGCGCTCAATAGCGACGCTCCAAGCATGGAGAATCTTAAAAGCGGCGTGGAATTAACTCTCAAACAATTATCCAGCGCCTTCGAAAAATCCAGTCTGGATGAAATCAACCCTGCCGGAGAAAAATTCGACCCGCATAAACATCAGGCGATCAGCATGATTGAAAGCAATGCCGAAAGCAATACGGTTGTCGCCGTACTGCAAAAAGGCTACCAGTTGCATGACCGCGTAATCCGGCCGGCATTGGTTACGGTGTCCAAATCTAAATAAGCGTAATGAAAATGCAGTGCGCATCTTGAAATAACAAAATCCAGCCATATATGGTTTACAACTTAACTAATTGATACAAAGGAAAAATTATGGGAAAAATCATAGGCATCGATTTGGGAACGACTAATTCTTGCGTTTCCGTAATGGAAAACGGCGTCGCCAAGGTCATCGAAAACGCCGAAGGCGCGCGCACCACGCCTTCCATCGTCGCCTACGCCGAAGACGGCGAAGTATTAGTGGGCGCTGCGGCCAAACGGCAAGCGGTGACCAACCCGAAAAACACCTTGTTTGCGGTCAAACGCCTGATCGGCCGCCGCTTCGAAGAAAAAGAAGTGCAGAAAGACATCAATCTCATGCCGTATAAAATCGTCAAGGCAGACAACGGCGATGCGTGGGTAGAAGTGCGCGGCAAAAAAATGTCCGCACCGGAAGTCTCGGCGCAGGTTTTGATGAAAATGAAAAAAACCGCTGAGGATTATCTCGGCGAACCCGTGACCGAAGCGGTCATCACCGTACCCGCCTATTTCAACGACAGCCAGCGCCAGGCAACCAAGGATGCAGGCCGGATCGCCGGACTCGACGTCAAGCGCATCATCAACGAACCTACCGCTGCGGCGCTCGCTT
>DAIETB010000040.1:0-6631 GCA_027345925.1 Sulfuriferula sp. | reverse complement strand
CCTGATTGTGCTGGCGATCATGCTGCCGATCATTGAAATGAATCAGCTCGCGCATTAAAATTTCCCGGCTATCACCGCATGAAGCGAATTTCGAACCAATGCACAAAGGGAACCGTGCCGTGAAGCAGAGTTCCCTCCGGGATGCTATTTGATACCGAACCAGCCGCGACATGCGATCTGCTTTCGGTATCAAGGCATTACTGAACCTGACGTTCGACGGTAATCCGCTCTACCTTGACGCGCCGGTTTGGTTCCAGACATTGGATCAATGCCGCGCGTTTTTTGTTATTGCAGGCGACTACCGGGTCGGCTTCGCCTTTACCCTCGGTTTGTAAACGGCTGGCGTCAACACCCTTGGCTATCAGATATTTTTTTACCGCCAGCGCCCGGCGTTCGGACAGTTTCATATTGTAGCGGGGCGAACCCAGGCGATCGCTGTAACCCGTAATCTTGACCTGGTTTATCGACGTATCGCTGTTTAAAGCGTTAGCGATTTCATCCAGCTTAGGCTGCGGCATGCGTAATTCCGCGCTGTCGAAGGAAAACAGGTCGGTAGCCGATAAAGTATATTTCTCGAAACGCGGAGCCGGCGGTGGCGGCGGAGGTGCGATGACAGCCGGAGGAGGCGGCGGAGGCGCGGCGGCCGCTACCGGTTCAGGAGCCGGCGCAGGGGCGGTTTTCTGCCCGAATCGATAAATCAGCCCCAGCGAATACACATCGATGTCGCCCATATTGCCTACGGCATCGTTGATCCGGTAACGCTCGCCTTCAGCCCTCAGGGCTATCGATTCGGTCAAGGCGTACTGCAGCCCGGCGCCGAAATCGTAATTGGTATCCCATTTGCTGGGATTGGGGTTGAGCGGATGGACGGCTCCGCTTCCGCTAAAACTATCCTGCGCTTGCGCATAATCCATTCCTACCCGACCGAATGCGGAGAATTTCCTCGTAATAGGCAAGGTTCCCACCGCATCCAAACTCAATCCTTGCAGTCTGATATTGCCGTTCAATGCCCCAGCCGGAAGCGTATTTGCCGTAAAGCCGAATTTGCCCAGATTGAAATAGCCGCCCTCAAGCGCAAAGTAGGGATTGAACTGATATCCCCCGAATAACTTATAGGCAATGTCGGTGTCGTTATTGTTGATCGACGTAGTGGAAAATCCGCTTGCACTCAGACCGTTGATGATGCGCTGATCAGCAATTTTAGCATTCGACTGCCCGATATTGCCGCCTGCATACCAGCCGGCATCGCTCAAATCGTCTGCTACCGCATACGGACTGACGATGGCGGCCATTGCTACTAAACCCAGCGTCCCTGAGACTTTTTTATAACTCATGATTTTCTCCAAAATAACTTGGTGGAACTCGCCGAGTCCCACCAAAATTTCCGGTATTTCCGGAACTTCTGATACCGTTTGCCTTATTTAAGGCTTATATGTATGACCATTTATTTATTGGCAAGTCGAAGGCGCACTCGGGTTGCCCGGTACCGATACGGTGCTGGTATCGAAACTAAATGCGCCGCTGCTCGTAATGGCGCCGGCCAGCAAGCGTCCGCAGGACGATGAAGAAGTCCCCATCGTGATCGATGTATTGGCCAGTACATTGCCCTCGAACAGTGCATACGTACCGATCGTCGCAGAACTGCCGACCTGCCAGAACACATTCGATGCCTTGGCGCCGTTGGTCAGCACGATCTGGCTCCCGGGAGCGCCCACCGCGCCGGCTGCCGTAGTCAGCGTAGACGGCATCTGGAAAATGAACATTGAGTTGGTGTTGCCCTTTCCGTCCAGCGTCAGCGTTCCGGTTATGCCTATGGACGAATTGGTCGCCGAAATATACAAACCCGGTTGCAACGTGGCATTACCTGAACAACCTATACCCGCCCCGGCACCGCCGCCCGTTCCTATCGTTCCGCAACCGAGTACAGTCGCTCCGGGACGGCTTGCAGGGGTGATGCTGTTATAAGCAGCCTGCAGATCCGACATGACGGCATTAGCAGTGGTTGTATCCGGATAGGTCGGCGTAATGACCGTACCGCTATTCACTGTCGGCGGCGAACCATTACAAGATCCCATCCCGGCCGTACCGCTACCACCGGGCACTGCCACTCCGTTACACGTAGCCGTCGGGTCGAACACCACGCTACCATTCACAATGCTTAACGGAACAGTAGCTGTATTGGTCACCCCGGCGGCAGACGCAACGCCGTACGCGCTGGCACGCCCTAGATTGACCGGTGCAGGCCCGGTTGCGGCAGGGGTCACAGTAGTGAAGCTCCATACGTAATTACACGACATGGCCGTACCGGTGGAACTGGTGACGGAACTCTGCACCGCTGCGTAGTAAGTCGTACCCGGCAATAGCGCTGCAGAGGTCGTTAACGTGGCGACATCGGTACTCGCATCGTACGTCACGGAAGCCGGCGCCAGTACCGCTCCGCCGGAAGGCGCCAGCGTAAAGCTGCTGGCGTTGATCGTAGCCGCATTCATTGCCATGCTGAAAGTCGCGCTGACCAGAGTGCCGCCGTTTGCAATGCCGCTGGTGCTGGTCGGTACAGCCGGATTGCCGTTAGTGGGGTCGGAAGCGGTGACGGTCGGTATAGAAGAGCCCGATGACACAGGGCATACCGCACCGGGCGCAATAGCGCCGGGCGGTGGCGAATAGGGAGTAGCGTTAGGAGAAACATTCGAACCAAGTATGGGAGACTGTCCGCCTCCACCGCAGCCTGCGATCAATGCAGTCAATAGTAAAGTAAAAAACCATATGACCGGTCTGGAGCAATTTTCGGATTTACGCATTTTCTTATCCCTTATTTTCTTCACCGTAATTGGACGGCTGGCCGCGGGGCTCGAGTTGCTCTCAGAAATAATCAAACAGCAGATATGATGAAGCCCTGGTTTTGAAATAGGGTAATTTCTATTCCAAGATGTGGTATACGGAGACATTACATAACTCGTCTGTGCGTACGCATGCATAGATCATCAGTTTATATAATTTCGCCCAGGCCGAGCGACATCAAGTTTTTCGGCGTTAATGACAGCCGATATCTGGAAGAGGGTCGACCGCGACGCGGTCTGCAATCGATGAAACCGGTATTTACTTCGATTTTCGGTTTCTGATATTTAACGACAGCAAGCCAGTATGTCCCTCAAGTTGAAGACGGTCAATCTATTTAATAAAATAAATAAATAAAAAAAATAATAAAATCAGATAATTATTTACTGGATAATGCGGTTTTCATATCGGAAGTGTTAAATACAGGCTTAGCTCACATTTTGCTCGAACTGCACTTCGGTTCGAAACAGTCTGGTCTGGACTGTACCGAAAGCGATTGATTCAAGACGTTTCGACGAGTCGATTTCATCTTTAAGAAGCAAAGCTAAAAACGACTTGAACTCGAACTCTTGAAGTTCGGCGACGGCTGCAAAAAAGTCCAGCCCTTCGTTGTGCGTAAAAACACGTCCGGGTACGCTCCTCTCGCTGGATGCAAGAACGCCATAGCGAAGATACGGGTAGATCAGTTTGTGTTTCACTGCCTTGGCGCTGTATGTCAACACGTCATGTGTTGTGATTCCAGTCTTGAATTCCAATAACGCTCGAATACAGGATTAGCCTGTTCATTCATAATGCGTCCACATACGCAGGACGCGAACAACTTTTTCTTTTGTAAATACTTCATACACGATACGGTGCTGAATATTAATGCGGCGCGAATAGGCACCGGTAAAATCCCCGACCAGTTTTTCGAAGGGTGGTGGATTTCGAAATGGATCATTGGCAAGCACTGACAACAATTCCTGCGCCTTTGTCTTGAGACCGCTTGCAGCAAGCTTCTTTGCATCTTTGAGTGCTTGCCTGGCGTAAACAAGCTCCCAACTCACCAATTAAGCTCTTTGGCACTTTTTGCCAAAGGCTCGTTCATGCCCGCCTTTATGGATTCGCGCATGCCAGGCACGGCAAGCAAGTACAAAGTCTCTTGTATTGCACTCCAATCTTCCGCGGAAAGCAGCACTGCGCTATTACGTTTCCCGGAAATGATAATGGGTTGATGAGACTCTGCTGTTTCATCCATCAGTCTGTATAGATTCGCGCGAGCTTCGCTAGCGGTAAGCGTGTGCATTCCGGCTTCCTTCAAACAAATGAAAAGAGTACGTAAATACGTACGAAATGTCAAACAAATAAAAACGTACCGAGAGCAAGTTATTGAACTGCTTCACGATGTTGATGCATTTCCACTCCAACCAAATGAATTATGGCAAGACTTCGATGCACGGCGCAAAGGTTAGAGGCGAAATTAACAGAACGGGAGGGATAAAGAGGAAAAAATATATTACCCTGCCACCAATACAAGTAATAATTGATTTAAAGATAATTTAATAACTGGTGCCGGCAAGAGGAGTCGAACCCCTGACCTGATGATTACAAATCAACTGCTCTACCAACTGAGCTATGCCGGCGTGGCTACGCATTATGCCATTAACCCGGCCTGCCGGTCAAAAGGATCGGTCACCGGCCGATTCATGGGCATTTTCGGGTTTTACCCAGCGCAACCAGACGCGCAGACGACGATAATCGTCTGCTGCCAGGCTGTCGGGCAACAACACCAGCGACCGTCGGCGGCCGTTAGTCTGTTTGAACTCGACGACCGTTAGCGTGGCGGTCACCAGCGCATGCCGCATTTGTGCCTCCAGCCATGTGCCGCGGTCCAGCAAACGATAGCCGCTGTCGTCGGCTTCGAGGGCGGTGATTCCGTCTTTGTGCAGACGTCTGAAATAATGGATCGCGCTACCTGTCAGTACGACCGTGGCTAGGATTTGCCAGGTTGGAGTTAACGCAGTAAGCCATAATGCGAGCAGTGTCAGCGCATGCGCGCTCATGACGAGCGCGAGCAGGCGTTTCGATTGCCGCAGCGACACCAGCAGTCTAAGGCGCGCAGCGATTATTCGCCCCAGCGATATTGATGGCAGAATTGCTCCAGCCGGGCGACGGCTTCGTCTCGCTCGAAAAACCGGTCGGCGCGGTTCAGTCTGGCCTGATCGCGTTCGTCGTCGCTGCCGCCGAAACAGAAAATGGCGACATTGAGCATCCATTCCATCCGCACTTGCCGTATCGCGTCCTGCGGGTCGAACTGGTCGGTCACGCAATCCAGATCCAGAAAAATAAACCGGTACAACAATATCTGGTCGAACGTGCCCAGACTTTCCAGATCGAGCGTAGCGACCATTTGCCAGCCGTCGGGAAGCGCAGCCTGCAATGCGTCGTGCAAGGCCGTGTCGTTGCTCATCAAAATGAATTTACGTTGCAGTCTTGCTGCGATGGTCGGTTCGGACATGTTCAGGACTCTTCGAAATAGGCGGTTGCCAGAATGCGTTGCGCCCACAGGGTGGCTTTATCCGCGGGCAAATAAGTTCGCAGCGCTGCGCTCAATACCGGCTGAGTGGCTGGTTCGTCTGCCAAAATCCGTTCCGGCAGTTGCGGCACCTCGGACAGCGCCAACCGCTCGATCGACTGGTCGCGCGTCAGTACCCGCAGGCTCGCGCCATCGAATTCCCTCTCGGTAAGATAGTGCCGCGCCCGAATTTTAATTCCGTAGGGGACATGCCTGACTCGCCCAGCGTGGTCGGGCAGTAATTCGCTGCGATAATCGTCGGCGGCAACGCGTTCGTCATCGCGCAATAAGGATTGTTCCCAGCGCCAGCCGAAGATACCGGCCGCCGCTCGCCGGTACACCAGCGACAGCCACGCCGGATCGGGAACGCTCGCGTGTTCCGACCAACTGGTCACGGAGTTCAGCAGCGCCTCGTGGAGCCATAACCTGAAGCCGGCGGAGGGCGTATCGATCAGCCGGACAAATTCCGCAGCCGGAAACTTCAATAAAAAGCTGGTGCCGACCAGTCCTGCCTCTGCCATGCTCGCCGCACCGCTGCCGGCAAGCTTTTTGCCGTCCAGCCAGACGTCCTGACGAACCAGTTCTACCGGCCAGTTCATCTCGCGGTAGACCTGCAAGACCGGCGCCAGCGCATGCGCATACCAGGCATCGGGGCGGATGGGGAAAAAATGGCGCGGCGCCACCATCACGACGCACGCCTGATTCCGGTCCAGCCATACTCCTCCGCCGCCCAGCGGTCTGCGGATAACGGGTATATGCGACTGTTCGACCAGTTCGGCCGCCGCCGACTGGTGTTGACCCAGACAAAAATGCGCCGCCGGCATGCCCCAGACGACAACCGGATTATCGTCCGGCCGCATTGCTTCCGCCACTCCCGCGTAAGTGGCATGATAATCCGCGGCCTCGCATTCTCCCAGGTCGATCCAGCGGGCTTTTAATTGCCGGATGATGGGTCCTCTGCGGGCTGTTCGACTCCGCCTTTAAAAAACTTGTCGAAATAAAAATCGCGCCGGTTCAAATCTTCCAGCTCGCCGGCACGCGCTGCCAGACCGGCACGCATGATTTCAATCAAATACTGGCCCTGCTCTGCATCCAGCACATGAATTTCATTGATCAAATCCTCGTCCACAGTCAGGAAATGCGCCAAAAACCCTTCCGGCGCCTGCACATGCAACAGCCAGGACTGGCAGGTCTCGTCTTCGGCATCCAGCGGACTCATGGTTATCTTGCCCAGCCACGCCA
>DAIETB010000035.1:0-9815 GCA_027345925.1 Sulfuriferula sp. | reverse complement strand
TGTCGCTTTCCGTGGCCTTAAAGGCGCTGGTCGCGTCCCATTCTTGCTGGATAGCGGTTTCTATCGTTTGCGGGTTGTAATGGATGTCCATCTTTGGTCGGGCTGAATGATTCAAACGAGACATTATCCAAGAAACGGCTGCGCTGCGCCAGTTTGTCGATAGAATCTGCAGCAGGCAACAAAAATCCCGCAGCCTGCGGGATTTTCAGGAGGATCGGAGAATCAGGCGTTCGCCGCAGTTTTGCGGCGTGCCATCCATCCGATCAATCCCAGGCCGACCAGCAGCATGGCTGCCGGTTCCGGTTCCGGCACCGCAGGTACGAGTGCCACGTCGGAAATAATGTTAAACGACGCGTCGTTGCGACCCATGAATGTCAGCGTATCGTTGCCGGTCGCTGCAACCTGGTAGCTATATGTTTTGGTGTTCGGATTCGATAGATCGGCGAGGACGGTATTGTTCCATGCCACGCTTTCGGTACCGCCGTCCGGAGTGGATAAATTGAACGAAAGCGTATCGGTGCCTCCCTTGTCAAGCACGTTCTGGCTTAGCGATCCAATCGTAGCTTGAGAGTTAATAATGGGAGAATCGCCTTCCTGATATGAATTATTCAGGAAGCGATAGGCATCGCTCATTACATTCCATCCCGTTTGCTCGGAAGAACTGGGATCGGAAAAAGTGCCGTTAACGATAAAATCAGTCGAGCTGGCATTTGCTTCGGTATGGATACTCAAAGCAGCCGCCGCCAGAAAAATTCCTCTTCGCCATGGTTTTGATTTCTGGTTCCGCATAACCGCCTCCTCGATCATAAGATAGAAAGTATATTATGACAGACAAAATCCGTAATAAATATAAATCTTTTCTTACAAATTAAAATAATATCAGGAAATTGATGTGTGATTTGTTGCGATGTCACCTTATTTTTCTTTTCGTTTTCTTTTTCCGGTACCTTGCTCGTGGACAGGAATACCGCTTGAAAGCTATACTGTCGGATAATTCAAATTTTATTATTTCTACTGGAGTTCTTATGTCCAAAAAACATCCCGTGATTGCCGTCACCGGTTCGTCCGGTGCTGGTACCACGACCGTGAAACGCGCTTTCGAACACATTTTTCGTCGTGAAAACATTAATGCTGCCGTGATCGAAGGTGATAGCTTTCACAGTTTGTCGCGGGTTGAATTCAAGGAGAAAGTCAAGAAAACCGAAGCAGACGGCAATAATCATTTCAGTCATTTCGGTCCTGAAGCCAATCATTTCGATAAGCTCGAAGCGTTGTTCAAGAGCTACGGCAAGGATGGCAGCGGTAAAAAAAGATACTATATTCATAGTGACGAAGAAGCGGCGTTTCACAATAAGCGTTTGGATACCAAATTGTCGGCGGGAGAATTTACGCCGTGGGAAGATGTGCCTCCCAATACCGATCTGCTGTTTTACGAAGGCCTGCACGGTTTGGTGGTCGATGGCAAGACAGATGTCGCCAGGCATGTCGATCTGGGCGTAGGAGTGGTGCCGGTAGTCAATCTGGAATGGATACAGAAAATTCATCGCGATGCCGCAGAGCGCGGATATTCGGCTGAGGTTATCGTCGACACCATAATGCGTCGGATGCCTGACTATGTTAATTACATTACGCCGCAATTTTCACGCACACATGTGAATTTTCAGCGTGTGCCTACGGTGGATACGTCCAATCCGTTTATTACTCGCGATATTCCCACCCCCGACGAAAGTTTTGTGATCGTGCGTTTCAGCGACCGCAAAGGTGTGGATTTCCCGTTCTTGATCAATATGATCCCGAATTCCTTCATGTCTCGCTCAAATACGCTGGTTGTGCCTGGCGCAAAAATGGGTTATGCCATGGAACTGATTTTGGGGCCGATGATAGAGCAGATGATAGCAGTCAGAAAAAAGGATTGAGTTGCTGTAACGATATCAAAAAAGCCGGGTTGCCCCGGCTTTTTATCACCGGTGCAACGCTTATAAAAAAGCAAAAAACTTCAGAAAAGGCCCCGCAAGCAAAGGCTGCCGTATCATTTTACGATAATCCCCCGCACGAAACTGCAACTGGTGGTTGGCGATGGCTACACCCAGACCGCCTATACCGGGACCATTGCCGCGCCATTTCATCCACTGTTCGGGTTCGGCTCGTAAATCCCAGTCAAAGGTATTGTATCCGGCGATATTATATTGCTGGGCGGTTACAATGAGACCATTCTGGATATCCATGACTACTTCTGGATGTTCATTGTCGATATAACCTAAAGCAATCAATGAATTAAAGTTTGCCGCTGCGAGCTGGGGCACGACTTCGCTGTTATTCCATTTGTTGGTAAATCGCCTGGTCCAGCCTTCCGTAAACAAGACTTCCATATATCGCCTCTGCTAATTATATTTTTTGTAAATATAACAGAAGTATATGCGTCATAACCAGAAATCAGGTTAACGTACGCAGATTTTTGGAAGTTGTCCCGAAATACATCACGGAATTGGCGGACCGGATCGATTAATTTCCCGCAGTCTGGTCGTTTTTTCTAAGCCGTTCGACGAAATCGGTGAACGGTACGTTGAATTTTTGCTGCAGTTGCGCAGCGCGCACGCGCAGCATTTTCCAGTCTTGAAGTCCGGGTGGTTCACTGAAGGCAAAGACGATTACATTCCCGCGTTTTTCCGCGGGCAGGCATGCTATACGTCCATCGAATGCAGTAGCAAGTCGTTGCCGATATAGCTCGAAATTAGGATCGCTGCCCCAGAGATTGACTGTAAGAATACCTGTCGGGGTTAATGCGGCCGCGCAATGTTGATAAAAATCGGAACTTGCAAGTTCGGTGACTTGAAAATTTGCGTCGAAACCGTCCAGCAAAATGCAGTCCCATTGATTGCTTCCGAGTTGATATTGACGGGCATCGGCGCAGATGATTTGCAAACGGGAATTGTCTTGCGGTAAAAAGAAAAAATCGTATGCGGCGTCGATTACTTTTGGATTGATTTCTACGGCGACGATCTCCATTTCATTGAAATGGCGAAGCAGGAACTTTGCCAGAGAACCGCCGCCCAGACCGATCAGCAAAGCATTTTTCGGT
Source organism: Sulfuriferula sp. (assembly GCA_027345925.1). GTDB lineage: Bacteria > Pseudomonadota > Gammaproteobacteria > Burkholderiales > Sulfuriferulaceae > Sulfuriferula. The sequence goes on along the minus strand of DAIETB010000035.1, from coordinate 6,736 downwards.
GTTTCGTTAAACAGCAGGCATCCCGTCATTGCCTGGGTATAGGTCAGTTCCAGCCGATAAGGGTCTGACAGGCGCATGGCGGACTGTACGGTATTATTGCTTAAATGCAGATAGCGTATGCCTTTGTGTTCGCTGATTTCGACGGTGTCGAATGCGGATACGGCTTTATGGATGCGGCGACTGAAAAATCGCATGTCTGGAGCGCTTTCCTTGTTTATTGATGGGTAAAACTTCCGTCTCTATAAAGTATTTATGAGTTAAAATCGCCGACTCTATGATCAATGGATAGTTTATACCATGCGCGTGTCACAATTTTTTCTTTCTACGCTTAAAGAAGCGCCTGCCGAAGCTGAACTGGTCAGCCATCGTTTGATGTTGCGTGCCGGTTATATCAAACGCCTGGGATCGGGATTGTATACCTGGATGCCTTTGGGGTTGCGGATTTTGCGTAAAGTGGAGGCCATTGTCCGGGAAGAAATGAACCGCGCCGGCGCGCTGGAGCTGCTCATGCCCGCGGTGCAACCTGCGGAACTGTGGCAGGAAACGGGACGCTGGGAATTGTTCGGCCCGCAAATGCTTAAAATTAAGGACCGGCACGAGCGCGAATTCTGCTTCGGCCCTACGCACGAAGAGGTCATTACCGACCTGGCGCGGCGCGAAATAAAGAGTTACCGGCAATTGCCCCTCAATTTTTACCAGATACAAACCAAGTTTCGCGATGAGATACGGCCGCGATTCGGGGTGATGCGCGCACGCGAGTTCATGATGAAAGACGCGTATTCGTTTCATGCCGATTATGCCAGCCTGGAACAGACTTATCAGGTCATGCACGCTGCTTACAGTCGTATTTTTACCCGTCTCGGCCTGAAATTCCGCGCGGTGGCAGCAGATACCGGCGCAATTGGCGGTTCGGCGTCGCATGAATTCCATGTGCTGGCCGATTCGGGCGAGGACGCCATCGCATTCTGCCCCGATTCCGATTACGCCGCAAACGTGGAGCTGGCTGAGGCGTTGGCGCCGTCGCAGTCGCGGGGGACGCCGGCTGCAGCTATGAGCAAAATCGCGACGCCGGGCAAGCACAGCATTGACGAAGTGGCTGCGGCGTTAGGCATTGCTCCGGCGCAATTGGTCAAGACGTTGCTGGTCGAAGCCGGGGATACGGTAGTTGCGTTGCTGCTGCGCGGCGACCATCAGTTGAATGAAGTGAAAACGGCAAAATTGATCGGGCAGGAAATCCGTTTCGCGAGCGAAGCACGGGTGCGCGAAGTGGCGAATTGCGCCCCCGGTTCCATCGGTCCGGTCGGTTTGAAAGTGCGGATCATTGCCGATCGCAGCGTGGTGACGATGAGCGATTTCGTCTGCGGCGCCAATGAAGACGGCTATCATCTCGGCGGCGTCAATTTCGGCCGCGATCTGCCCGAGCCCGAAACGGCCGACCTCCGCAATGTGACCGTAGGCGACCCGAGTCCGGACGGCAAGGGCGCGCTGGAGATTTGCCGCGGGATAGAAGTCGGACACATTTTCCAGTTGCGCACGCGCTATTCGGTCGCGATGAATTGCCAGTTTCTGGACGAAAACGGCAAAAGCCAAAGCGCGGAAATGGGCTGTTACGGCATCGGTGTTTCGCGTATCGTCGCGGCGGCGATAGAGCAGAATTACGATGAGCGCGGAATTGCCTTGCCAGCCGCTATCGCTGCGTTTACACTCGTCATTGTGCCGGTCGGCTATCGAAAAAGCGCGCAGGTGCGCGAGACGGTCGATACGCTTTACGCCGAGCTGTCGGCAGCGGGTATCGACGTGCTGCTGGACGATCGCGACGAACGGCCGGGCGTCATGTTCGCCGATATGGAACTGATCGGCATTCCGCATCGCCTGGTCGTCGGCGAACGCGGATTGAAAGACGGCAACGTGGAGTATCAGGGCCGTACCGAAGCGCAAGCGCGGCTGGTGCCGCTGGATGAAGTCAGGACGATATTGATGGATATTTTGAACCATGATCGCCGCCCGGAGTAATATTTTCTGGATAGCGGCGGCGTTGCTGACATCGTCGGTTGCGCATGCCGGCAACCAGAATTATGAGCTGATGTCGGCCAGCGTACGTGCTTCCTTGAGCCGGGCGGTATCGGACGCGCCGGTCGGTAACCTGAGTCTGTTCGCCGACGCCGACGATCAGGCATGGTTGAATGAAATGTCGAAACGTCTGGCCTCGCGCATGCCGGATACCGGGCAGAGAATCGCGTTTCTCAATACCGTGCATTACGAGGCGTTGCGCGCAGGGCTGGATACGGGATTGGTGCTGGGATTGATCGAAGTGGAATCCGGGTTCAAGAAATATGCGGTTTCCAGCACGGAGGCGCGCGGTTACATGCAAGTCATGCCGTTCTGGGTGGACCAGATCGGCACGCCCGGCCAGGATCTGTTCCATTTGCGGACTAATTTGCGTTACGGTTGCAATATTCTGCGCTTTTATCTCAATCGGGAAAATGGCGATACGAATCGCGCGCTCGCCCGCTATAACGGCAGCCTAGGCAAACCGGATTATCCGTCCATGGTATGGAATGCCTGGCATAAACACTGGTCGTATACGCCGGTTTCGGTAGCCATGCACGCCGAAACGAATAAAATGGCCGGGAACTGATTACGAAAAATCAAGGTAACGCTGAGTATTTATGCGATTCGTCGTTCGGTGCATTGGAGCTCGGTTAATCGACCCCGCTTTCGCGCGGATGGCGATTAACTAGGAAAGCAGAACCAGATTGTCGCGATGGATCAATTCCGCTTCATCGATATAACCTAACGCGGCTTCGATACGATGCGTCGGCATACCGGCGATTTTACGTGCTTCGCCGGCGGTGTAATTTACCAGTCCGCGGGCGATATGCCGGCCTTCCGCGGTGACGCAGGCAACCACTTCGCCGCGTCTGAAGTCGCCTTCCACCGCCAGTACGCCGATAGGCAGCAGGCTTTTTCCGCTGATATTGAGCGCGTCCGCCGCACCGGCATCGAGGGTGAGCGTGCCCTTGACCTGGAGATGATCGGCCAGCCAGGTTTTTTTGGCGGATAAAGGCAGACTGGCGGCGAAGAGTTCGGTGCCGATGGTTGCGCCCTGCGCCAGCCGGACCAGAACGTCGGGTTCGCGGCCCGAGGCGATGATCGTGTGCGCACCGCTGCGAGCGGCGCGTTTGGCAGCGAGAATTTTAGTCAGCATCCCGCCCCGGCCGATGCTGCTGCCGGCGCCACCGGCCATAGTTTCGAGAGCGGCATCGCCCGCTTGCGCCTGCCGCACCAGCGTGGCGTCGGGATAACGGCGCGGATCGGCGGTAAACAGGCCGGCCTGATCGGTGAGTATGACCAGCGCATCGGCTTCGATGAGATTAGCCACCAGCGCGCCCAGAGTGTCGTTATCGCCGAAACGGATCTCGTCGGTCACGACCGTATCGTTTTCGTTGATAATGGGCACGACCTTGAGTTTCAGCAGCGTGCGCAAGGTGGATAGCGCATTCAGATAGCGGGTGCGGTCGGAGAGGTCTTCGTGCGTCAGCAAAATTTGCGCGGTATGCAATCCGTAACTGCGAAAACTGGTTTCGTACGCCTGCACCAAACCCATCTGCCCGACTGCGGCGGCAGCCTGCAGTTCATGAATATTGCTGGGCCGCGTTATCCAGCCGAGCCGCTGCATGCCTTCGGCTATGGCGCCGCTGGAAACAAGCACGACTTCCTTGTCCATGCGCATCAATTCGGCGATTTGCCGCGACCAGTTTGCCAGCGCTGCGTGATCGAGACCACGGCCGTCGTTCGTAACCAGAGCGCTGCCTACCTTGACAACCAGACGGCGCGCCGAATTGAAAACGGAGGTCATGGGATCGGCGTGAATTCGGCAGGCGGAGTATCCGCAACAACGGGGACTTCCGCATTGTGCATGGCATCGACGTGAGCCATGATCGCGTAAGTCAGTTCTTTGCAGCCGGTTCCGGTCAAGGCCGAAATGACGAATACCGGGCCGATCCATCCGTAGGCGCTGACAAAAGCAGCAACGCGTTCGTCGCGCGTTTCGTCCGGCAGCAGATCGACTTTGTTAAGTACCAGCCAGCGCGGCTTAGCGTAGAGCGTTTCATCGTATTTGCGCAACTCTTCGACGATCGCGCGCGCTTCGTGCACCGGATCGCCGGAATCGTCGAACGGCGCGAAATCGATAATATGCAGTAACAACTGCGTTCGCGCCAAATGGCGCAGAAAGCGGTGGCCGAGTCCTGCTCCGTCGGCGGCGCCTTCAATGATTCCGGGAATGTCGGCGATGACGAAGCTCTTGTCGATACTGACGCGCACGACGCCGAGATTCGGCGCAAGGGTAGTGAAGGGATAATCGGCAACTTTGGGGCGAGCGGCGGATACTGCGCGGATAAAGGTCGATTTGCCGGCGTTGGGCATGCCGAGCAAACCCACATCAGCCAGGACTTTGAGTTCCAGCCGTAATTCGAAGGTTTCGCCGGGCTCGCCCTGCGTGGTCTGGCGCGGCGCGCGATTGGTGCTCGATTTGAAATGCAGATTGCCCAGACCGCCTTTGCCGCCTTTGGCGATAACGGCGCGCTGGCCGTCGACCGCAAGGTCGTACATCATTTCGCCGGTCAGGTCGTTAATGATGACCGTGCCGACAGGCATGCGCAGGATGATGTCCTCGGCGCCTTTGCCGTTGCAGTCGGCGCCGCGGCCATTTTCGCCGGAGCGGGCGCGATACGCGCGCGTATAGCGAAAATCGATCAGCGTATTGATATTGCGGTCGGCAACAGCGATCACGCTGGCACCCCGGCCGCCGTCGCCGCCGTCAGGGCCGCCATTCGGAATGAATTTCTCCCGCCGGAACGAAGCCGAACCGTTGCCGCCGTTACCGGCGAATACTGCGATTTTTGCTTCGTCTATAAATTTCATGGCGACCGGTACGTGTAAAAGTAAAAGCCCTATCCGCTGGATAGGGCTGGAAGCGCGCCGAAATTCTCGAAACGCGGCACGCGCATTCCGCTAACCTGAATCAGCGTCTTTGTTTGATCAAACCGTTAAACCGCTGGAACGATGTTGATCAGTTTGCGTTTCTGGGCGCCCTTGACGACGAATTCGACCACGCCGTCGGCAGTGGCGAACAACGTATGGTCTTTGCCCATGCCAACGTTATCGCCAGCATGAAATTGGGTGCCGCGCTGACGTACAACGATATTGCCGGCAACGACCTTTTCGCCGCCGTAGCGTTTCACGCCCAGTCGTTTCGAGTGCGAGTCGCGTCCGTTACGCGAACTTCCGCCCGCTTTCTTGTGTGCCATGGTTTATCTCCTTAAGCCGAAATGCCGCTGATCTGAATTTCAGTGTAATTTTGACGATGCCCCTGATGCTTCTGATAATGTTTACGTCTGCGCATTTTGAAAATGCGGACTTTATCATGGCGTCCGTGGGATATAATAGTCGCAGTTACTTTTGCGCCATTAACCAGCGGTGTCCCGACCTTGATATCGCTACCGTCGGCAAGCATGAACACTTGGTCTAACACAATTTCACTACCAACGTCCGCGGGGATCTGTTCTACTTTAATTTTTTCGCCAGCGACGATGCGATATTGCTTGCCACCGGTTTTTATGACCGCATACATGGTGTATCTCCAGAATTCTTAACTACAGGGAAACATAGGATTGTAAAGAAATCAAAGGAAAAGGTCAAACCATTGTTTCAAACGATCTTGACATAATGCCCCTCGCCTCCCTACTATTGGGTAATTTTTATACAAGTGGTTAGTGATAATGCAGGCAATTCAAGCGTTTTTAGCGGCAGATATGCTGCAGGTCGATGAAGTAATCCGCGCTAGATTGCATTCCGAAGTCATTCTGGTGAGTCAGGTTGCCGAATACATTATCGCCAGCGGCGGCAAGCGCCTGCGGCCGGCGCTGGTATTGCTGGCAGCGGGAGCGCTGGGATATCGGGGAAGGCATCATTACGAACTGGCAACGGTGGTCGAGTTTATACATACGGCGACGCTATTGCACGACGACGTGGTCGACGAATCCAATTTGCGCCGCGGTCGAGCTACCGCCAATGCTCTGTTCGGTAATGCCGCGAGCGTGCTGGTTGGCGATTTTCTGTATTCGCGTGCATTCCAGATGATGGTCGGCGTAGGGCACATGCGCATCATGGAAGTTTTGTCCGATGCGACCAACATTATCGCCGAAGGCGAGGTCCTGCAATTAATGAATTGCAATAACGCAAACGTCAGCGAAGAGGCGTATTTGCATGTGATCCGCTACAAAACAGCCAAATTGTTCGAAGCGGCGGCGCGGCTGGGGGTGATCATCGGGGGAGCGGATGCCGCGACCGAAGCCATTCTGGCGGCCTACGGCATGCATCTCGGTACCGCGTTCCAGCTAATCGACGATGTGCTGGATTATTCCGGCGATCATACCGAAATCGGCAAAAATGTCGGCGACGATCTGGCTGAAGGAAAAGCCACCCTGCCTTTATTGTATTTGCTGCAAAACGGTACGGCAACGCAGTCAGATATGGTGCGTCACGCGATTGAAAACGGCGGCCTGACGGAATTCGAGCCGATACTCGAAGCGATAAAAACCAGCGGCGCGCTTGCTTATACGCGCGCGCAGGCGCAACGCGAAATCGATTTGGCGATCAGTGCGATTGCCGATTTGCCGGTCTCGTCGTACAAGCAGAATCTTATGAGTCTGGCGCAATTCGCCGTAAGCAG